>JBLFXD010000310.1:0-7667 GCA_047611045.1 Planctomycetaceae bacterium
AGGTCGCGCCACGGTATCGTGCGAGAGCCTCTTTCGACCGAACGGCTCCGTCCTGTCGCAGCGGGTCGTATTCGACGTTTCGAGCCAAGGCCATCAGCCGTCCGAGCCACTCCGTCGCACGAGGCCAGTCATCTGTGACATCGACGAACGTGTTCGGCTCGAAGTCGATCGTGTGTCTGGGGCCATTGTCGAACCAGTAGGTCTGACGCGGCGCTCGATAAGGTATCGCGTCGTTAATCAGTCGGTCGGCGTGTTTCAACGCGATACTCGACAATCTGGATGCCACTTCGTGATCTGAATGTCGATCGTGCGGCCACAGCATGAACGCCACATCCGGCTGAATCTTTGCGACGGCTTCTGCGACCTGCCTCTTCGTTTCCACTTCAACGTCAAATGACATTTCCGCAAAATTCAGAAATCGCATCTCGACGCCGAACTCGCCGCACAACTGCTTGGTGCCTTCGATCAGCTCCTTCTCGCGCCCTTTCATGGGACGCCAGTTGGAGTAATCGCCGATCAACGAGAGAATCACAACTCGATGATTCTTACGAATCGCCCGCATGAGGATTCCGGGAATGCCAAAAATGCAATCGTCGTAGTGAGCGCCGATTCCGAGAATAGTTTTGGGCATCGCTTATCGCCTCGATCTGGGCCGGACCAGAAATATCGTTGAGTGTCATCCCCGTTGCTGATTACCGGTCGGTTTCTGCACACATCACCCAGATCGGCGATCCGCCAGTCTTGTAGGTGCCCGTGTGTTTGAGTGCTCCGGTCTTCTGGTTGATTGAGTAGGCGAAAAGCTGCGCCGACTGCTGGCCAGCGGCGTAGAGAAACTTGCCACTCACATCGATGCAGAACGCTCTGGGAAAGCGGGCCGTCGCAAAATAGCCGATAAGCTTCATGTCGCCGGTTTTCTGGTCGATCGAGAATCCAGCCAACGTGTCCTGCGACGGCTCACCGTCTTCACGCTTTGTGACGTCACGATTCGACACATAGGCGAACCGACCATTCGGAGTGATGTTGATGTCGGCCGCCGCGCTGTTGCCTTCGAAGTTTGGCGGCAGCGTCGACAATGTCTGCTTCAGAGTGAGCGTTCCCTTCGAGGCATCAAAATTCCACGATGAAATTCCCCCACCGCGTTCATTCGACGTGAAGGCCATCTTCAATGTGGGATGGTGAGCGTAATGACGAGGCTGATGATACAGGTGCCCCTCTTCCGGCCCGTCGACAAACGGCGGATCGTTTGGTGTCAGCTTGCCCGTCTTTGAATTCAGGCGGAACTGGTAGACCTTGTTTGGCGACGTGTGTGGCACCAATACGAAATCGCCGGAAGGATCGATCTCGATACAGTGAGCCGTCTTGTCAGTGACTTTGTGATCCAGCAGCTCACCGGTGCAAATCCCGTCGGCAATCCGGTATGTCGTCACGTCGCCTGGTCCGTAATGAGCCGCCAGCAAAACCGACCCGTCCCTGCTCGCTCGAATGTACGGTGCGCGATTCATGATCGTTGCTGTCTGTCGCAACGTGAGCGTTCCGTCGCTGCCGCGAGCCAGAGTGACGACGCCGGCCTTCTTGTCAGCGAGCCCCGTGACAGCGGCATAAACAAACGCCTTGTCTGGAGAAAACGCCATCGGCCCGGCATTCCCAGGCAGAGCGGTGCTGCTCTTCTGTGTGAGCACTCCTGTCTGCTCGTTCATTTCGTAAGCGACGATTGTCTTCGCCTGAGTCGACGCCAGATAAATAACCTGCCCCGCGTGAGACAATTGCAGCATCGAAAACATCGCGGCAGCTGCGATCGCGACAACATTGAATTTAGCCATGCCGATTATTCTCCAGAGCCCGAAGGTCGATTACAGAACCGTGGACGCCGCACCGTGCAACACTTCAACCAAATAGACCGATCTGCGATTTGTCAGCTTCAGAAACCAAGTACGTCGTTCATCGTGTAGCTTCCGGGAGGCTTGCCAGCGAGAAACTTTGCGGCAGCAAGTGCTCCGTAGGCGTAACTGTCTCGCGAGTGGCCTCGGACGGTCAGGTCGATCGTTTCGCCCATCATGCCGAAGACGATCGTGTGTTCGCCGACGTTGTCGCCGGTTCGCAGCGCGTGATAGCCGATTTCGTTGCGAGGTCTTTGACCGGGGCGGCCGGAGCGACCGTGAACATGCTCGGTCTGACCCATTTCTTCCGCGACGATCTCTCCAAAGCGAAGAGCCGTACCGCTGGGAGCATCTTCCTTGAACCGGTGGTGACGCTCGATGACTTCGACGTCGACCCCGTCTGGCAGGTCTTTCACCGCACGAGCCGCCTCACGCACCAGCTTCATTGTCAGGTTGACGGCGACGCTCATGTTGGGAGCCCAGAGCAACGCGGTCGATTCTGCAGCTTTCAGAACCTGCTGACGCTGTTCTTCTTCCAAACCCGTCGTTGCGGCAATCAACGGAATCTTCCGCTCGGCACAAAGCTTCGCGAGCGGAGCCAGCGCCTCGGGTGCTGAGAAATCGATCACCGCGTCGGGATTCTCGTCCGGCATTTCTGCCACAATCGGCACGCCGATGTTGCCGATGCCCGCCACTTCTCCCGCATCTTTTCCGGTACCAAAGGCGTCGACGGCCGCGAACACCGTCAGATCCGGGTCAGCATGAGTCAGCGCGGTAATCCGTTGTCCCATTCGTCCGGCGGCACCGTATACAGCAATCTTCAGAGGGATCGTCATTTCTTAATCCATCAGTTGTTCAATGAAACATTCAGTCGGTTCTGCAATTCGAAACTCGCAGCCGCAGTGACGTCACTCCGGCTGCGAAGCTCAACCGTCAACTACTTTTTCTCACCAAGCAGTGAGGCAACTTTCTCTTCAATCGACTCAGCCCAGATCGTGTAACCCTGCTCGCTGAGGTGCAGCAGGTCCGGCATGATCTCGCGAGTCAGCGTGCCATCCTCTTCGAGGAACTTCTTTCCAATGTCCAAGTAGAAGACCTGCTTGCCATCGTCGAGCTTTGCGAAGATCGCATTAGCGCCTTCGTTGACCTTGCGACGCTGATCCTCGTTGTTCATCCCTCGCGGGAAAACGCCCAGCACCAGAATCTTCATTTCAGGAAGTTTGTCTCGCAGCTGCTTAACAATGACGGAAACACCTTCGGCAATCTGCTCGGACGAATTGCTGCCGGAATTGTTGGTGCCGATCATGATGACGGCAGCCTTAGGCGAGATGTCTTTCACATTGCCATTATCCAGACGCCAGATGACGTGCTGAGTTCGGTCACCGCCGATGCCAAGATTGACCGTGTTTCGCTTTCCATAGAACTTCGCCCAGACACCCTTGCCGCGCCCTTCCCAGCCCTGCGTAATCGAGTCGCCGATAAAGAGCAGGTCGACGTTTCCTTTCGCCACTCGAGTGTTGAAACTTTCATGTCGCTTCATCCAGTTCCCTGCGCGCGGCACGGGCTTGATTGCGTCATGCGGTTCAGCGGCCTGACCGACTGAGGGTACGAGACTCGCGACAACGACGAGCGGAAGGATGCGAAGCAGAAATTTCATGGCGTGACTCCTTTAGGTTCTGGAAAGTTGATCGTGGAAGCGGGGAGTGTAGTCTCCCTGCGTGAGCTCCGCACCAAACCAGCCCCTTGACCCACAGCCCGAATTCAGACCGCTCAGTCACTTTCGCCCCGCGACGAAAACGTGCAAACTCACAGTGCGGCGTTTCACGGATGAACACGGCTCGGCGCCTGCCGAGTCAGAGCTTGCTCCCACCTACTCAGCTAACTGGATGACGCAATGAAGCTATTTCGAATCGTTCTCGCTCTGAGCGGCTCGCTGATTTTCTGCTCAACTTCCTGGGCGGACGAGAAACCGACTCCCGAGGCTATCAACTTCTTTGAGACGAAAATCCGCCCGGTCCTTGCTGAGCATTGCTACAAGTGCCACTCCGCGGCCGCGCTCACGGCAAACAATCTGCAGAGCGAATTGCTGTTGGATACTCGCGAGGGAATTCGCAAGGGTGGCGAAAGCGGCCCGGCCGTTGTGCCCGGAGACGTCAAAGCCAGCACCCTGATCGCGGCAATTCGGCATGAATCTTTTGAAATGCCTCCGAAGTCGAAGCTCCCGAAATCAGTAATCGACGACTTCGTGAAGTGGGTCGAGACCGGAGCCGCTGACCCGCGAGACGGAGCGAAACCAGAAATCGTCCGCAAAGACGTCGACGTCGCCGCGGGGAAACAGTTCTGGTCATTTCGGCCGCTCAGCGAAGCCACCGCTCCGGAAGCCAGCAATGCGACCTGGGCAAAAAACGGAGTCGACCAGTTCATCCTCGCCCGGCAGGAAGCTGCTGGGATCACGGCAAACTCGATGGCCGACCGTCGGACCTTTATCCGACGAGCGTATTTCGACCTGTGGGGACTTCCGCCTGAAGAAGCCGACGTCAAAGCGTTCGTCGATGACGACTCGCCCGATGCCTACGAACAGTTGGTCGATCGCCTACTCGACGGCCAGCACTACGGCGAGCGTTGGGCCAGGCACTGGCTGGACCTCGCCCGCTTCGCAGAAAGCAACGGGTACGCCTTTGATAAGGATCGACCGGCGGCTTACCACTATCGCGACTTCGTCATCAAAGCCCTGAACTCCGACATGCCGTACGACCAGTTTGTGAAACTGCAGGTCGCCGGCGACGAATTGGCCCCACTTGACTTCGACTCGCAATCTGCAACCGGATTCATTGCGGCGGGACCGTTCACCTCACAACAGACTCAGAAGGAACGAGAGCGCAGTCGCTACGAACAACTCGACGACATCGTCGGCACGCTTGGCACGTCTATGCTGGGTCTGACGGTCGGCTGTGCCCGATGTCATGACCACAAATTCGACCCGGTCGGTACTCGCGACTACTACCGTCTCACCGCGTCGTTCGCCGAAACAGGTTTCCAGGACTACGACTGGGATCCCGATCCCGAGGGAACTCGCAAAGCGAAGGCCGCCTTCGATGCCGAACACAAACCGTTTCTCGACGCTCGTGCGAAAATCGAAAAGGAAGTCCTGCCGGGACGCCTGGATGAGTGGCTCAAAACCAAATCCGAATTGCCTCGTGCCGAGAAGCTCGGAGTCTGGCACACGATCGGACCGTTCCCGGCAGCCAGCTACGACGCCGCCTTCAAGCAGGCATTTACTCAGCAGGCGAAGGTAGAACTGGACAAGCCCATTGGCGAGCTCAAATGGACGGCCAAACCTGAATGGAACGACGAGACCGTTCACAACACGCTGACCGGAGACAACTCGGCCAACTACCTGTATCGCACAATCGAAGTTGCCAACAAAGTAGTGATCGACGTTTCGTTCGGCTGCGACGACGGCATCGTCGTATTCCTCAACGGAAAGCAAATTCTGTCGAAACCGACAATGGGTGGAGCCGCTCCGGATCAGCACCTCCTCAAGCTGAACCTGACGACGGGAACTAACCACCTGCTCGTCAAGATCGTGAATGGCGGCGGGCCTTCCGGCTTCTACTTCAGTGCCAAGGGAGTCGCGACGCCGAAGAACGTGCAGGACATCCTCGATCTCGAAGTCGCCAAGTGGACCGAGCCACAACGACAGGTCGTGCTGAAGTGGTTTGCTCCGCGAGATCCGGAATGGTTCCAGCTCGACCGCGAAGAAAAGGAGCATCTTGCAAAGGCTCCGAAACCGGAAATCACGAAAATCTTCGCCGCACGTAAAAACGGAGCGACCTACAACTTTGGAGCGGACACGCGCAAGGTCTACTTCCTCGCCCGAGGAAACTCAAATGTGAAAACCGGACTCGCCACGCCAGGCTTCCTGCGAGTCCTGATGGAAGGCGAGCATCAGGAAAAGAACTGGCTGCTCGACGATCCAGCCAATGAAAAACCCGCAACTCAGCATTCACGAGTCGCACTCGGCGAATGGCTGACCGACACCGAAGCTGGTGCCGGTAATCTGCTTGCCCGAGTCATCGTCAACCGACTGTGGCAACATCACCTGGGTACCGGAATCGTGAACACGCCCAGCGACTTTGGCAGCCAGGGCACCCGACCGACTCATCCGTTACTGCTGGACTATCTGGCAAAGCAACTCATCCAGAACGGCTGGAAGCTGAAGCCCGTCCACCGGCTGATCATGACGAGCGCGACCTATCAGCAGTCCGGGGCCGTGAACGATAACGCGGTGAAAATCGATCCGGCCAATCAATTCTGGTGGCGTCGGCCACCGCGACGAGTCGAAGCAGAGATCATTCGGGACAGCCTGTTCGCCGTCAGTGGCTCACTGGATAAGACCATGCACGGCCCGGGTTCGCTGGACCAGGCCACTCCTCGCCGCAGCGTTTATCTGAAAGTGATGCGAGGCAATCTGATTCCCATTCTGCAGCTCTTCGACGCTCCGGACGCCATTCAAAGTATCGGCAACCGAAACGTGACCACTGTCCCGCCTCAGGCATTGGCCATGATGAATTCGCCCTTCGTTCGAACGATTGCCGACAAGTTTGCTGCCCGCATTAGTTCCGACAAAGACCTGGCCACAGAAGACATCGTCGAAAGGGCCTACTGGCTCGCGTTGTCGCGACCTCCAGAGACCGGCGAAGTAGAACGGATGACCGCGTTCCTGAATTCCCAAACCCAATCCTACGGGAATGACGATAAAGGAAAGAAGTTAGCATTGACTGACTATTGCCAGATCATGCTTTGCCTGAATGAGTTTGTGATTGTTGACTAACTCAGCAGTTCGACATCCTCAGAATCAAACTCACCTCTCCCCCTTGGGGGAGAGGTCGCGGTCTCAGCCGCGGGTGAGGGGGATTCTGAGCCTCAATTACGATTCAAGCCGCGACACATTCCCAGACAAAAGCCCTCACCCGGCCCTGAAAGGCCGGCCTCTCCCGCAAGCGGGAGAGGTGACATTCGCAAACTGCGTTCGGCGGCCAGGAACGAAGGTTGCGGCAAGTCACGCTCCACCAACTACCCACTCATCGACTATCAATTCCTAGAAAGAAAACTGGAATGCACACATCATCATCCCAGTCCGCAAAAGCTCACTTCAACTTCCAACAGCGCCGCCACTTTCTGAAGAACGCGGCACTCGGCGGAGGCAGCATTGCTCTAACCAGCCTGTTGAAAGACCAAGGCCTGTTGAACGAGGCAGCTGCGGCACCAAAGCCACAGCTGCTGGAACCTCGCGAGACACATTACGCTCCCAAAGCCAAGCGAATCATCTGGCTCTTCATGCCCGGAAGTCCCTCGCAGGTCGACACGTTTGATTACAAACCCGAGCTTCAAAACGGCAACGGCAAAAAGCTTGAAGGAGCCGATCCGAAAACCGGCTTCTTCACGACCAGTGGCAACTTACTCGCCTCGCCGTTCAAGTTCCGCCAGCACGGCGAATGCGGGGCTCACACGTCGGAAATCTTCCCGCACATCTCCAAACACGTCGACGACATGGCGTTTATCTATTCGTGTTTTTCGCAGTCGAATAATCACACACCGGCCATGCTCGAAATGAATTCCGGCATGTTCCTGCAGGGCCGACCATGTGTCGGTTCGTGGTTGACGTACGGGCTGGGTGCCGAGAATCAGAATCTGCCCGGCTTCGTCGTCATGCACGGTGCCATGCCTCGCGGAGGCAAACCAATCTGGTCTCCCGGATTCCTCCCGAAAGTTTACCAACCGACTTCG
>JBLFXD010000311.1:0-7654 GCA_047611045.1 Planctomycetaceae bacterium
GACGCGGGACGCCGGTTTCTGAAGAAGATCGGCGAGTACATCGAGTGGGAACCGCCTCGACTGACGGTCGTCGAAGAGTTCGTCGAGATGCTGGCCGTCGACAATGACGACGCCACGGAAACAACGAACCAACTGGAAATCTTTCCCGAGACGGCGCCCCCTTCGTGAGGTTCGAAAGTCGTCGATCCACCAGAAACGGGGGCCTCGACATCGGTTTCCGATTTGTTGGCGGTTGTTCCACTCTCGTCGTTCGGATCGGTGCCGGGAACCTCCTCGATTTGACGCGATGTATAAATCAGGCCAACAACGCCTTCTGCCGATCTCCAATCCGGATCGTATTCAGGATGAACCTCCGTATTCGGCCCGATCTCTCCACAGCGGATCAGGTCTGCTAGCTCCCGAAAGTGGACTGGCTTTGACTCGTCCCCATTGTGAAGTCGGTAGTACCAATTCGTGGCCATCCTCTAAACCACCACGGTAAAAGGAAAGAAAGCTGAGATTTCCATTCTGACTTCTGCTCAATCGTCGGAGTGGATGACCGGAATGACTTGATGCAACTGCCTCGACATCTGTAAAGGTACCGCCGTCAGTCCAGACATCTAGTGTGTTTTGGACGCATGAGATCAATGGCCTGTACAGCAAATGCCTCCGCAGTCCCGAGCTTCAATGGCGGAACGCTCTGTCATCCGATTGATGTCGCAACAAACGGACACCTCGGTCGCCACCGTAGTCATCTTTGGACGCGTCGGTCGACAAAGCCGGAGCGAGTTACGCCGTCAAATTTTCGCTCACAGCCGCGTGTCAGGACTCGCTGAGTCTGGATGACAAACTGCTTCTTCGGCCGGAGGCAAGATCGGCCTCAGAGTGTTTCATTCGCGGACGATTCAACGGCGATCCGGCATCTTGTTTTCCAAGTTGAGATTTTCGCGGAGCCTGCAACGTGAATGTCGGGAGACACGTGTCGTCCCTTCGGCTGCGGCGTCAAATGAACGGGAAATGAGACCGGAATCGCGCCCTAGGAAGCGGCACTCCCGATCCCGACTCCATCGCCCGTGCTAACCTGCGCCGGGCCGTTGGCGCGGAGTCTAGAACGGCTACGGCTTGCGAGCCGGTCGCGCAGACTGGGTGAACGGAGCTGGGGAAGTTCGAACTATTCGTCGGACAACAATGCACGACCAATCGCGGTACACTGGTCTCGGCGCTCATTCTGGTGCCGATCCCGGCAACGCCCTGATGAAACGGATGCCTGATGACATTTCGGGTCCTCACTGCTGAATTCTCGCACGAAACCAACACCTTCAGTCGACTTTTGACCGGCAAACAGGCATTTAAGGACCGTTTCGTTCGCCTTGGAGACGAGGCCATCGCCGCGCGACGTCAGGCCAATACCGAGCTCGCCGGCTTTCTCGATGTGGGCCAGACGCATGGCTGGCAAATCGAACACGTACTCAGTGCGGCGGCGGGGCCGAGCGGAAAAGTTAAGCGATCGGCATTTGAATGGCTTTGCGACCCGATCGTCGCCGCGGTCGAGCGTGGTCCCTTTGACGGTATTCTCCTCGCCTTGCATGGCGCAATGGTTCTTGATTTCTGCGACGACGGCGAGGGCGAAATCCTGCGTCGCATTCGAACCTCTTGCGGCAACGAGACACCGATCGCCATCACCCTCGACCCCCATGCCAATGTCAGTCAGAAAATGTGTTCGCTCGCCGACATCGTGGTGTCCTTCCGAACGTACCCACATATCGACATGCGTGAAACTGGCCGGCGGGCGGGCGAGATCCTGCACAGGACGATGGCAGGTGAAATCACACCGCACACGATCCGCGTGGACCGCCCGATGCTCGAAGAAACGAACGGGGGGCGCACCGATATTGGCCCGATGATCGCGCGTCTGGCGGCAGCCAGGAAATATGAAGAGCAAGCTGACGTGTTCGCCGTCAGTATCAACGCAGGTTTTGCCAGCACCGATATCGCCGATGTCGGACCAACGGTTCTGGTCACCGGCCAGGGCGACCTCGACCCGCACGTTGCCTTCGCAGAAACGCTGGCCGACGACATCTGGGCGAGGCGTCATGAGGTGTTGAATGACTACCTCACAGTTGAGGCCGCCGCCGCTGTCGCTGCCGGGTACGATTCCGGAAATGGTCCACTTGTGATCGCTGACTACGCTGACAATCCTGGCGCGGGCGCTTACGGTGACTCGACCGCACTGCTTGGCGCACTACTCGAGGCGGGAGTTCGCAACGCCTGCTTTGGGCCGATGGTGGACGGTGAAGTAGCTCAAACGCTACACGGGGCCGAGACAGGTGAGCACATTCGTGTTGTTCTTGGCGGCAAGATCGATGCTTCATTTGGTGGTGGGCCACTAACACTCGAAGGTGAATTGCTCTCGATCAGTGACGGCCACTACGTGGGGGACGGGCCGATCCTTGGCGGGCTGTCCCGCTCGTATGGCCCGAGCGCTGTCCTGCTCGTTGACGGCATCGAGATCCTGATCGTCACGATTGCCAAGCAGATGCTCGACCTGCAACAGTTCAAATCGTTCGGCATCGAGCCTGAATGCAAACACGTCATCGCACTCAAGTCGATGCAGCATTTTCGCGCCGCGTTTGAACCCATCGCCGGGCAGGTTGTCGTCTGCGATAGCGGAGCCCTTTGCACCCTGCACTACGAACGGCTGCCATACCGGAATGTGCCAAGGCCGATCTTCCCGCTCGACCAGAACTCTGACCGATCTGATTGATCCAGGGTTTCAGATAAGCATGGCCCAACATTTCCCAATTGGCTGTCGCCCCGCTCGACCCCGTATCGGAGTTGCCGATTGTCCGAGACCGCAGTCCGAGCAGCGACTGTCAGCGCAACCGCTCAAAGGAACGGAAAGTGACTTCTGATTCGCGCCGCAAGAAACGACATCCGAGAGAACACGGCACTCCAGAATCCCACTCTGTCACCGGGGCTAACCCGCGTCGAGATATCGGCCCGACGGGTGCAAACGGTGGTCGGCTGGCGGACGGCCGGCACTCCTTTTCAGGATTCAACACGGGACACCGCGGAACCTGATAAGGTGGTGATGCTCTTCTTGAATGTGAGGGATCCACGATGACGACCAGCGAACGACCAGGGATGGTCATGTGCCGACCGACGCACTTCGGCGTGCAGTACGTCATCAATCCCTGGATGCAGGGACAGATTGGCCGCGTTCGAAACGACGTCGCCGTCGAACAATGGAATCGCCTGTACGAGATCGTCGCTGGACTGACGAGCGTCGCCGTCATCGAAGGGGTTCCAGCCCATCCGGACATGTGTTTTGTGGCCAATGCCGGTCTGGTGGCTGGTGATCGATTCATGCCCAGTGTTTTTCGTTTTCCCCAACGAGAACCTGAAGCCGCTCTGTTTTCCGATTGGTTTGCGGAATCGGGTTTTGAAGTCGTCACGCTCGGCGGCGATGACACGTTTGAAGGCGAAGGAGACGCGCTGCTCGAATCCGACGATGCGTCTTTGATCTGGGCGGGGTATGGCGTTCGAAGTTCGCTGGAGTCGCACCAGTCGTTAACCGAAGCGCTCAACATCGAAGTCGTTTCGCTGCGTCTGATCGATGAAAGGTTCTATCACCTCGACACCTGCTTCTTTCCGTTGCCCGGCGGTCGCGTCGTCTATTATCCGCCGGCGTTCGACGAACTCACTCTGGCCGAGATCCGCCGTCGCGTGCCGACTGACAAACGCATCGAGGTCAGTGAAGCGGATGCGCTGCGGTTCGCCTGTAACGCGGTCCGCATTGATGACACGCTGATCACGAACCATGTCTCGAAGGACCTGCGGAGTCGCCTGGCCGCCTGGGGCTTCGATGTAAAAACGACTCCGGTTGACGAATTCATGCTTGCCGGAGGAGCGGCGAAATGCCTTTGCCTGATCGGCCGACAGGATACGGGGACGTCGGGAGAAGGTCGGTTCGAGTCTCCGATCCGCCACACGGAAATCCAACTGGACGGTCACCTTCTCGACGGCGGACTGATGAATCGTCTGTTTGATGTCGTCACCGATGGCGGGGGCAGTTTTCGAGTCGATCAATTCACGGTCGGCCAGCGGCACGATCTGTCCTCGTCGGCGCGCGTGCGAGTCACAGCACCCAGCCAGGACCGACTCGAACTCATTCTCAACACTCTGCAACCGCTGGGTGCTGTCACGATCACTGAGGACACCGACGCACGCCTCGAAGAGGTGACGCAGGTCGGGGTCGCGCCGCAGACGTTCTATTCGACGACCATTTATCCCACAGACGTGCGAGTTGGCGGGAAGTGGATCCGCGCGACAAGTCAGCGAATGGATGCCGTGATCGTCGTCGACGACAGCGATGGCGAAACCGATCCATCGGCTCGTTGCTCATTGATTCGCGATTTGCAGAACGGTGACCGAGTTGCCTGTGGCGTCGATGGTGTGCGGATTCGACGGACAGCCACGATTGCTGGTAAGGATGAGTTCTCCTTCATGAGCGCCGGCGTTTCGAGCGAGCGGCGGGTCGAACTGGCTGTTGAAGAACTCGCGTGGGAAATGCGCCGCATCCGAGCCCGCGACGGGCGCATCGTGTTTGTCGCCGGACCAGTCGTAATCCATACCGGCGGGGGTCCACACCTCGCCAGAATTATCAACCTCGGATACCTCGACGCACTGCTGACCGGCAACGCTTTGCCGACGCACGACATCGAGATGAACCTGTTCGGCACATCGCTGGGTGTCGATCTTGCTCGCGGTGTCGGCGTGCACGGGGGACATCAGCATCACATCAAAGCGATCAATCGCATTCGCTCAGCCGGCAGTATTCGAACTGCAGTCGAACAGGGCATCGTCACCGACGGTGTCATGTATGCGTGTGTAAAAAATGACGTGAAGTACGTTCTGGCCGGCTCGATTCGAGATGACGGTCCGCTCCCTGATACTTTGATGGATCTGCTCGAAGCCCAGGCCGCCTATGCTGAGGCAATTGAAGGGGCGGACATGATCGTCATGCTCGCTTCAATGCTCCACGCGATCGGCACCGGGAACATGACTCGCGCAGGAGTGCGGCTGGTCTGCGTGGATATTCACCCGGCCGTCGTGACCAAACTTGCCGATCGAGGCAGCGTCGAATCGACTGGAATCGTGACAGATGTTGGCCTGTTCCTGAATCTGCTGGCGGCCCGACTGGTCGACGAGGATTCTTCAGACGGATGACCGCCAGCTGCTGAAAACTGCCGTTGATCTTGACAACTCGCGATTGCAGGCACGCGGCCAGGCGGGGCACTGACGAGGACGGCGATGGCGTCAGCGAAATCGCGAGGAGCAGGCGCGATTCCCCAATTGAAGCCATGCGTCAGTCGTCAATTACATTCCTGGCTGCGATACTGGGGGACAACACGTTGCTGGATTTCAAACTCTCAGTTGGAAAGCAGAATGCGGTCATCACGCGTTTTTCAGATTGTTCCCGAAACGGTCGCGGGGCTGGCTCTGGCCTTGTCTTTGATTTCGCCCTGTCGGGCAGAAGCCGACGATGGCAGTGCGGACGAGGCGGCGCTCCGGGTCGACGCCGAGAAGACATTCAAAGAGAAGGTCGGGCCCTTCGTCAAAAAGTACTGCATTAGTTGTCACGGCTCCCGACCCGAGGCAGGCATCAATCTCCAGTCGGCGCTCAGGAGCCCCGGCGCCACGTCCTCGTTCCTGCATTGGAAGAAGGCGGTCGCGAATGTGAAGGTGCACGACATGCCGCCCGACCATGCAGAGAAGAAGCCTACCGATGAAGAACGCCTCCAGTTCATCGAGTGGATTGGAAAGCTCAAGTACCTGGCCCCGCGCGACCCAGGCTCCTTCGTGATCCGTCGCCTGAGCAAGGTGGAATACGCCAACACGCTGCACGACCTGTACGGCGTGGCCCCCTCGATCGCCGACAGCCTGCCCGCGGAGGTCGTCGGGGAGGGTTATCTCAACTCGATCTCCCCGCTGCAGTCGGAGCTTTTCCTCGACATCGCCAACAAGGTGATCGATCAGGTCGTGGCGCTGGAGGATGAGCCGCCCACCGAAGTGCAGAAACGACTGTTTGGCGAAACGTCATCCAACAGTGCCGATCTCCGCAAGGCGGCCCGCAAGATCGCTCGCTCCCTTGCTCGCGATGCTTACCACCGGCCCCCCACCGAGGCGGAGCTGGATGTCCTGGTGGGTATCTTCGACCTTGGCCGCGAGAACCAGCTGGGTTACTCGGCTTCGCTGGGCCTGATGTGGAAGGCGGTCCTCGTCTCTCCGCAGTTCCTCTTCATCACGCCTGCGGTGGAAGTCGACTCGAAGGATCCCGTCGTACCGCTGGACGACTATCAATTGGCCTCGCGTCTTTCCTATCTGCTGTGGTCGGCGCCGCCCAACGCCGAGCTGTCCGCTCTGGCCGACAAGGGTGAACTCCACAAGCCCGAAGTGCTACGGGCTCAGGTGGAGCGGCTGTTAATGCACGACCGTTCGCGGGCTCTGTTCGACGGCTTCGGCGCCCAGTGGCTGGGCGTGGGTGGGCTGGAAAGCCAGACATTTGACCCGGACGTGTTCCCTCAGATGACCGACGCGTTGCGCAAGTCGATGATGGAAGAAGCACGCCTGTTTTTCCTGAGCATCGTGCGCGAGAACCAGAGCGTGTTCCGGTTCGTGGATAGCGACTACACCTTCCTGAATGAGCCGCTCGCCGAGCTGTACGGCCTCGAGCAATCCGTTCAAGGCCCCACGATGCGGCGTGTCAGGCTGGAGAACCCCAACCGGGGCGGCATCCTCGGCATGCCGGCCACGCTGGCGACCACTTCATTCCCGAACCGTACCAGCCCAGTTCGGCGCGGTGTCTGGGTGCTTGAGCAGGTGCTGGGAGAACGCATTCCGCCGCCGCCGCCCAACATCCCCGAACTCGAAGAGCAGGATCAGAAGAGCGTAGAGGGATTGACGCTCCGTCAACGGACGGAGTTACACCAATCGGATCCCACTTGCGCAAACTGTCACAAGGTTTTCGACCCGATCGGCTTCGGTCTGGAGAATTTCGACGCCATCGGGCGATGGCGCGAAAAGGATGACATTGGCGTCGCGATCGACTCAGCAGGGAAACTTCCAAACGGAGAAGGCTTCTCGAACCCCGCAGAATTGAAGAGCCTCCTGGCCACGCGAAAGGCAGACCTGGCTCGTAACCTGACCGAAAGGCTGATGGCCTACGCACTCGGGCGACAGCTGGAAGGCTACGATGAAATCGTGATCGACCAGCTGATGGTGAAGATTGCTCAGGACAAATTCCGAATGCGGACGATAATCACTGAGGTCATCACCAGTTACTTGTTTACGCACCGCAACGTCAAAGGATAAATGCCATGAATAACCATTCTCGTGTCGATCGTCGCACGTTGCTGAAAGGAGCGGGAGTTTCACTCGCGCTGCCGTTCATGGATTCCCTGAGCTGGGCGGCTGGCGGCAATCCCACTAAGCCGCCCGTGCGCCTCGGGTTCATGTACATGCCACACGGCGTCATCATGGACGACTTCTGGCCCGAAAGCCCGGAGGCCTACCACAAGTCGCCGCCACCAGCGATTGAGTCGCTGCGTCCGATCCTGGACCAGTGCCTGATGATGAAGGGCATTTCCGGTGTGCCGATCACGCCGTTCAGCGG
>JBLFXD010000312.1:0-7653 GCA_047611045.1 Planctomycetaceae bacterium
CGACGTCGACGCTGCGGCTCGGCGACGCGTCTTCCAAGTGGACGGTTTTGATGCTCGGATTGATTTCGCGAAGGATCGCGAGTTTCTGCTCGTGTTTTCCAACGACGATCACCTTGCATCCAAAGTCGGCCAGAACTTGCGCACACAGGTTGCCGAGTCGACCATCGCCGAGCACGACGACGGACTGGCCTCGTTCAACCAGTCGTTGCTTCAGGATTTGATAAGCCGCAGCAACTGGCTCGACAAATACTGCCTCGTCTGTCGACAGCGAGTCGGGCACGACGTGCAGGTTCTTTTCCGGGACGGCGATGTACTCGGCAAAGGCTCCGTCGTGACCGAGGATGCCCAGAACGCTCCGGTTCGGGCAATGAGTTGGCAGGCCTGAGCGACAGGTCTCGCACTCCCAGCAACTGCAGTTGATCTCGCCGACGACCCGCTGGCCTTCGAATTCGCCGGACTCGGCGACCCCGACGAATTCATGCCCGAGAACTCCTGCGAAACCCATGTACCCCTGAATCAGCTGCAGGTCGGTTTCGCAGACTCCAGCCCGGATGACCTGCACGAGGACTTCGCCGGGGAGCGGTTCAGGCACGGGATGGTCATGTCTGAGGGTGAAGTCGGTGCCCGACAGGTGAAGTGCCTTCATGACGCGTACTCTCTGAACGAAACCCGATTGGATAACTTCCGAAATGTCACAACCTGCTTGTCTGAAACCATTTAAGGTCTGTGAGCGGCGGCGGGCTGCTGAATTTGCATGGCGGACGCGGATTGTTACAATTCCCCGCTCGCGTTTCGACGATAGTCGATCAGAGACCAATCTCTGGTTGTTACTCCGATTAAATTCAGAAGTTTGAGATTCAGGAAGTTCAGCTATGGCTCATAAGAAGGGACAGGGATCCAGCCGCAACGGTCGCGATTCAAATGCCCAACGTCTCGGCGTCAAGAAATTCGGCGGTGAAGCGGTCATTCCCGGCAACATTCTGATTCGCCAGTGCGGAACGAAATGGCACCCAGGCAAGAACGTCGGCATGGGCCGTGACTACACGCTGTGGTCGCTTGTTGAAGGCACCGTTTACTTTGATCGCAAAGGTCGACGCATCAACATCAAGCCGGTTGAAGCTGAAGTCGCCGCCAATTAGTTCTGGCGTCAGACATCGACATCATTGAAAACGGCCGAGCAGTATCGCTCGGTCGTTTTTTTGTGCGCTGTGGAGTTTCGTTTCAAGTGGACGCCGGGCGGCGCATCAACGACGAGGCTCGATGTCAGTTCTTGGGAAGCACGGCGAGGATTCGAGTCGGGCCTCCGGAGCCGGCTTCAATTCGGATCGGGGCAACGATCAGGAAGAATCCGCGAGCCGGTAGCTTTTCCAGTTGGGCGACGTTTTCCAGTCCGTAGCGGCCAGCTTTGTTCACGATGTGATGGACTGCGAAGTCTTTGGAAATTCCGGAGTCAATGCTCAGGTTGTCGATACCGAGCCCCTTCGCTTTTCGATCGTGAACCAGAAACTTTGCAGCCTCGCCCGAATACGACGGGAAGTGCAGCTTGCCCATCGCGTCCTGGTTTTTGTATCGCGAATAGTTATCCCAGAATCTTCCCCATCCGGTACGGAGAAGGACGACAGCACCGTCAGGAATCCTTCCGTGCTTCGCTTCCCAATCCCGGATGTCCCGCAGAGTAAGTGTCGTATCGGCGTCCACTTCCGCTCGCGGTGAGATGTCGATGACGACTCCCGGAGCAAAGAATTGATCGGGAGTGATCATCGACAGGTCGGGCTGACCGGTTTCGAAATGATTCGGAGCATCGATGTGCGTGCCCAGGTGCTCGGGCATCGAGAACGCCTTTGAGAGCACGCCGTCTTTCTCGATCGTTGCAATCGTCGTCAGGTGAAACGGCTCGTAGCCGGGGCCTGGCCAGTAAGCGTTCTTTTCGTTGAGGGCGTGAGTCAGGTCGATGATCCGAGCTTTTCCGGCGGCGACGTCGGCCAGCGTGATGTCTTGCGCCCCGCTGGCTTTAATTCTGGTCGCATCCTGCGCTGATGCGTCGTCACAAAATCCGATGACCAAAGGTGTCATGCACAGGGCGACGAGCCTCCACCAATTCAGATTCATCATGATTACTCCCTTGAATGGACTTTTGATTCGATTTCGGGCCGATTGACGGTCCTGAAGTGGGGCGATTCATTGCTTCCACTTGATCTCGCCCTTCCCGACGACCATTGCGATTTACCTGTTTGACGGGTCTGACGCTGCGAAGCTTCGGGCGGTGTCTGCAGAACTTGCCGGCTGCACGATTATGGCCGCGGCAGCGAAAATGAGGGCGGCGACTGTCAATCGTCAAATGATGCGATTCTCTCTTCGGAAAAACGGGACTCGGTGACAATTCTCAGCGGCGGCAGCCGATGATTGTTAAGCAATGCCTTGTCGTGAGGAAGCGATCGTCGCAGATTCCCGGACGCAGCTTCCGTGACCGCACCATACGATCTCCTTTGCCTCATCCGGACAGCTCGACCGGAGGTTTGGCGGAACAGGGACGTGGAATTACTGCTCGTTTGACGGACGCCTGATTCGGTGCGAGACTCACGCTGCTCAGATCCGTTAGACTGGCTCAGCGTCGCGGTGTTTTTCGCTGATTGAGGATCCTGCGAGCGGGGGCGATGGATGCCGCGTTTTTAAAGAATGGATCAGAATTGGGGTGTTGTCTTTCGGGACTCGCGACGCCTCATCAGTCGTTGCCAGGTCGGGACAACACTCCGCCGCTTACTCAAACGCATCCAGACGATTCGCCTGAAGGACTGACCGTGATTCAGAAACTGATCGCCGAGCGCATAAAATACCGTGGTTACCACCGCAAACCTTACGAGCAGTACCAGGAAAACGTGCGCCAGCATTATTCGGGTATCGCCGGGAAGTTTCTGCGTTCCTGCAGCATTGTGAGCCTCCACGAGCCGCTCGCGTCCAGCTTTTTCAAACGTGGCGCGTTCCCTGTTCAGGGCAGCAAAAACATCCTTGACGTCGGAACGGGAGCCGGCCAGCTGCTCACGCATCTTGTTCGGCATGCCGATGCTGACGCGCGAATCGTCGCCACAGATTTGTCGACCGAAATGCTCAACCGAGCCGCCGAGCGATTCGCAGACGACCGCATCGATTACGTGACCGCCGCACTGACGGAGTTGCCATTTGAAGATAACACCTTTGACTGTGCGACTTGCGGTTGGGTGCTTGAGTACCTGCCCGATCCAGAACCAGGCCTCCGCGAGATTTCACGAGTTGTGCGGCCCGGCGGGCGGATCCTTCTGCAGTGCACAGAGAACACAGTCTTCGGTGCGATGTCGAGTCGACTTTGGAAGTGCCGAACATTTCAGCGGGCTGAGCTGCAGGAAGAGTGCCAGCGAGTTGGCCTCAACTGGCAGCGCGAGTTGTGGTTTACGAAGGCGCACCGTTTGTTCCGTCTTGGCGGGATTATCGTCGAGCTGACGAAGGCGGCGACTCACCACGAACAGGGTGAAGTCACGTCTGTGGCTTCACCCGAATAGCTCGCACGAAAACGACCAGCAGCACAACGGCTTCGCATACTTTCTGAAGTTTCATTTCGTCGCCAACTGGATCGAGCATCATGCCGCCGCCAACCAGTCTTGAATCGGCTGACGAGACCGACCTGCAGGCTCTTTCTGAAAACCAGGTCGGCGTTGAGTTGCAGTTTTTCGACCTGCACACGCACTCGAATTTTTCAGACGGATTGCCTTCGATCGATCGAATCGAAGACCGTTGTCTGCGTGACAAGCTGTCGATTTCACTGACCGATCACAACGAAATCCGCGGCTCCGTTCTGCTGAATGAACGCGACCGGATTTCGTGCATTCCGGGGATCGAAGTCGGGACGAAAGAAGGGCTCGAGTTCCTCGTTTACTTCGGCTGCCCAGGGCAACTCGAAGATTTCTACCGGCGGGCTGTCGAGCCGTACTTGCTCAGCCGCTTCATGGTTCGATCGAAGGTGTCGTCAATCGATTGTCTCGAAGTCGCGCGGGAAATGGGGGCGTACATTTCGTTGGCCCATCCATTTGCCTTCGGTCGGAAGTCGCTCGATTTTCAGCAGGCCAGTCGAAAAACGACGCACACTTTCGTTGACGAGGTTCTGGAGCGGATCGACGCGGTCGAACTTTACAACGGAGGCGTGCCTCCGAAAGTGAATCGTCGGGCTGCCAGTTTCCTCAAGTCGATCGACAAACCGATTACGGTCGGAAGCGATTCTCATCGGTTGCGAACGTACGGTTCGTGCGGCGTTTATCTGAATGCAAAACCCTCGACCGATGCGGCAACATTGTTTGGAACGATGAGCAACCAGGCGGCTCACGATACGGAAATGAAGGCGGGCAGCGTCGCATTGACGGTTCCGATCATCATGCTGAACCACACGCTGTTCTTTCTGCGGTCGAATAAGCATCCTCGCTGGCGCCCGAAATAGAGCCGCCCGAATGACTCACTTCAACTATTTCGCCGAGACCGAGCAGGCCGGGCAGGAGCGCTTTCAGAAGATCCGGGATGGGCTGTTGGGACCGCTCGTCAGATTTCTGATCCGGTGCCGAGTGACGGCAGACCTGATCAGCCTGCTGAGTCTGCTGCAGCTTGTGCCGTTCGGCTACTTGCTGCTGACCGCCGAGACGTCTCAGCAGATCGCCATTGCCAGCGTCTTTGTCTGGTTGCACGTCATCCTCGACGCGCTCGACGGGCCGATCGCTCGCGCGACGGGAACTGCGGGGCCGGCCGGCGCTTTTACCGACATGTGTGTCGACCATTCTGGAATGTTGATCACAACGTGTATTCTGACCGCCGCCGAGTTCGTCAATCCGACGGCCGCTGTCGCTTACGTTTCGTCGTACACCGTCGCCGTCGCATTCACGATCTGGCTGAACATGATCGGTCACCCGTTCAAGCTCGTGATCAGAACGAAATACCTGCTCTATGGACTCGTTTCCGTGTATGGAGTCTTCGACGTGAACCTGATCGACAAAGCGGTCGTCCTGTTCTGCGTCATCCATGTTTTGTTCACGATCGCTGGCTTCAGCAAATTGCGGCGAATTCTTCGAGACTCGCCAGCTGAATGACGCACTGATTTCCAGATCGCGCGGAGGCAATGCAGCATTTGCAGCCTCGACATGGAAATGTCAGACTTCAGTTTGAGCATGGTTCTTCGCGGTTTCGCGGCGATTCGATTGCGAAAAACAAACTTCTTCACGGACGTGGTGGTTCATCGTCGCGTCAACTCGGAAACCAATCAGATGAGTCGAACTGCTTCTATCAGCAGGCAAACAGCCGAAACTCAGATCCAGCTTGAATTGAATCTGGACGGAACCGGAACTCCTCAGATCGAGACCGGTGTCGGATTCTTCAATCACATGCTGACGCTGCTTGCTCGCCACTCGTTGATGGATTTGACGATCGACGCTCAGGGCGATATCGACGTCGACTTTCACCACACCGTTGAGGATGTCGGAATCTGCTTCGGACAGGCGCTGGCCGAGGCGGTTGGCGATAAGACCGGCATCAATCGTTACGGCAGCCTCGCTCTTCCGATGGAAGAAACGCTGGTGACCAGCGCGGTCGACCTGAGTGGTCGGATGGCGTTTGTTTATCGGGTTGATTTTCCCACCGAAAAGATCGGCGACTTCGACTGCCAGCTTGTTGAAGTCTTCTGGGAAGCGGTCGCTGCGAATGCTCGAATGAACATCCACCTGCTGCTGCACCACGGCCACAACAGCCACCACATCTCCGAGGCTGTCTTCAAAGGGACTGCCCGAGCATTGCGACAGGCAGTGACTGTCGATCCTCGACAGCAGGGTGTTCCGTCGTCGAAAGGTACGCTCACCGAGAGTTAACTAGCTGTCCAAAATCGATTCCGCATTTTGGTAGCTCGACTCTCTGAGTCGAGTCCTTACAAACAGCCCCGACTCGGAGAGTCAGGCTACAAAATCACGTCGCACAGTTTTTCAGATATTCACGAAACGGAATTCGGCAGTTCTCCACAATTCTGCCGACCGACTCAGGAGCAATCATGACTGAAACTACCACGCCCGTTGAGCACGTTCTTGTCGTTCCGACTTTGCTCTTTCACGAGATCGGCCACTTTCAGGGATTTAATGCGAACGTTGACCCGTACCTGGAAACTCTGTTCGATCCGTTGCACACTCGATATCTGGCTCGTCCTGAAGCCGAAGAGGATCCCAGCTACAAGCAGTTGATTCCGTACTGCGTGTTTCGCTGTGGCGACGATGCCTTTTTCTACACGCGAGGAAACCAGCAGGGCGAAAAGCGATTGCATGCCAAACGGTCGATCGGCGTTGGCGGCCATATTTGTACGCTCGACCGGGACGGCGACCAGCAGCCATATCTCGCTGGGATGGAGCGAGAAATCGAGGAAGAAATCGAGATCGAATCGGGCTATGCCGAGCAGCTGGTCGGTCTGATTAATGACGACGAGACGGAAGTCGGAAAGGTTCACCTTGGAGTTCTTCACATTTTTGAGCTGGACGAGCCGAAAGTTCGACCACTTGAAGAGTCGATGATAGACACAGGTTTTGCTCCGATTACCGATCTCCTGCGCGACATCGACCAATTTGAGACCTGGTCACAAATTGCGCTGGAGTATTTGCGGGGTTGAGCCGACACCTTGATGAGCCGACGGGACCGATTCCCGCCGCAACATCGTTCGACTTATTCTCGAAGTGGCACAGTGGAGCGACCGTTTGACGGAAACTCCGCCGGCACAATGGATTGTGCGTGACGTGTTTTGCTTCGAGTCAACCGCCAACAGTTCTGACAAGGGAGTGTCACGATGGAACTGTCTCGACGTGGATTTATTGCAGCCGGCGCTGCCGCCGCGGCCAGTGTTGCACCGGCCGTATCCAACGCGGCTGAAGCAACGGTCGCCTCAAAGCCGAAAGCCGGCGAGCTCAATAACGAGTTGCTCGGCACGCTGCTCAAAGCGATGGGCCTTAAACCGGATAACGTGGAAGAACGTTACGACTTCATCTTTCGATCGATCCACGACCGCGAGGAATGGGATCTGTCGATGACGGCGGTGATGAGCGCCGACAACTCATCGATCTGGGTCATGGCCTGGCTGGATGATCTGCCGAAGTCAGCCGCCGATGTTCCGCGAACCGCCTTGCTGCGACTTTTGGCCGCGAACGATCGACTCGGCAAAGGCAAGTTCTTCGCCTACGTCGCCAGTAACCGACGCTTTGTTCTGCAACGAGTTGTTCCTAACCAGAACATTTCGACTCGGATGTTCGCCGACGTGTTGAAAGACCTCGGCGCGAGCGTCGTCGAGTCTTACCCTCAGTGGTCAACCGCTGCGTGGAGCAGCTCGAAGTCAGTGGCTCCGAATGTTGCCACTGGCAGCAGCCAACCAGCCGCTGGGACGTTGAACGGAGCCGGAAAAGCTCCGACCAGAACAGCCGCCCAGCCAGGCAAGACGAAGACTCAGTAGGCGTCGAAAAAGCTGCTCGACTGCGAGCAACGAACCGACAAAAAAAACGCCGCGCCGACAATTTGTCGGTGCGGCGTTTTCTTTATGCTGTAGCAGGTGCTTCACGAAGGCTGAAGCTCACCGGTCAGTTGGCTTTGAGCTTCCAGATCAGATAGTCGGCCGTTTCT
>JBLFXD010000313.1:0-7648 GCA_047611045.1 Planctomycetaceae bacterium
CCGGTCAAGTTCCAGGAAGTCTTCGCAACGCTCTACAAGAATGTGGGCCTCGACACCGGAGCCGTTCGAATCTTTGATCAGGGCGGCACACCGCGATACCTCGTGGACAACGGCATCGAGCCAATGCGCGAGCTGATCTGACGGCAGGGCGGTCGGCAACGTGAGCCTTCAGTGCAATGCCCGACGCTAGCGCGTTCGGCTCACCCATCACGGCAGGGCTGACAGTGCACTACGAAAACAGCTCCGTCACCGGCTGACCGGGTGAGCTTCTTACCGGACGGCCGGTGGGGTCGATGATCTCGGCCTCGGGCGGAAAGCCGAACGAGTGCAGAATCGTCGCTCCAAGATCCTCGGGACGGACAGGCGACTCTTTAACGTAGGCAGCCTGAGCATCGCTCGCTCCGAAGACCGTGCCGCCTTTGACGCCGCCGCCAGCAAGCACCGACGAGTAACACACGCACCAGTGGTCTCGACCGGCGTTCTTGTTGATCTTCGGCGTGCGTCCGAATTCGCCAGTCACTACGACCAGTGTGTCGTCGAGAATGCCTCGGCCTGACAGGTCAGCGAGCAGTGCGGAATACGCACGGTCGAAAGACGGGCAACAGTACTCGCCCCGGATCATGTCGACGCCGCGGTTGTGACCGCCGCAGACTTCTTTGTCGCTGCCATGATTGTCCCACAGGTTGAACTGGCAGCCGTCCTTGCCGTAGTACGTCCAGAAAACATTGACGTATTGCACGCCCGATTCGACCAGCCGCCGTGCGAGCAGAAAGCTTTGTCCGTACTCGTTCCGTCCGTATCGATCTCGGAGTTTGTCCGGCTCGCGATCAAGGTCGAACGCGCCGCGGACGTCCTGAGACGCGACGAGGTTGAACGCCTTTTCGTACTGCCGACGGATCTGGTCTGACGAGGCTGACGCGATGATCGATTCGGCTTGCCCATCGATCGACTTGAGCAGGTCGCGCCGGTCGGTGAAGCGGGAATTGTCAACGGCTTCGGGCGTGTCGAGCGCGTCTATCTTAAATGTCTTATCGGCGAGTGAATCGACTTTCGCCTCGTTCAACAGAAACGGATCGTGCGCGGCTCCCAGGAACCCTCCCGTCTGTCCCCGGTAGTACCGCGTGCCCGTGGTGAATGGCCTCGGCACGGTGACCCACGCTGGCAGTCGTCCCGAATCGCCGGCCAGACTGCGAACGATCGCTCCCATACCGGGATGGTCAGTTCGCTTTGGTGGATAAGCCGGTCCGGGTGTCGTCGAGTCGGCCAGCAGCGTGTACTTGATGCCGACGTCGTGCGACGTCGACGTGTGTGACATCGAGCGGATGATCGAGAACTTGTCTGCGTGCTGAGCGGTCATCGGCAGCAGGTCGCCGATCTGCAGTCCCGGCACGTTGGTATCGATCGGCTGGAACGGCCCCCGAATCGAATCCGGCGCGTCCGGCTTCAAATCCCACATGTCGAGCTGCGATGGTCCTCCGCACAAAAAGATGTAGATACAGCGCTTTGCGGTCGCCGGATGAGTTTGCTGATCGCTCGCCAACGTCGACTGCGCAAACGGCAGCGAGGCACCGACTGCGCCAACCGCACCGGCTTTCAACGCGTTCCGCCGCGTGAGCCGTGTCGGTCGTTTATTGGCGGGAAAAAGTGAGAACATGGTGGGACGATTCAGGAGGCTGCGGGATGGCAAGTTTGGAAACAGAGTCGGCTAATACGATCAGGAGAAGATTGACAGTCAGATCAGGTCGGCGATCGGACGGCCGGAGTCCAGAATGTAGACCGGGCGACCGGAATGGTCAGTCAGCGTTGATGAAGGATCAATGCCCAGGTGCCGATAGATGGTTGCCAGCAGATCCTGAGGTGTGTGAGGTTGCTCTGCCGGGTACTCGGCTCTGCTGTTGGTGGCTCCGACGACCTGCCCCATCCGAAGCCCGCCGCCGGACAGCAATGCCGAGTAAGCCTGCGGCCAGTGATTGCGGCCCGTGCCGGTCGAGTTACTGCTCAGCCGGGGCGTTCGGCCGAATTCACCCACTACGACGACGAGAATCTTTCGATCGAGATCACGCGTAAAGATGTCGTCGATCAACGCGGAAAGTGCCTGATCCATGTACGGCAGCCGAACGCGCATGTACTTCGCGAAGTGACCAGGACGGCCGGCGTTGCCGATGTGGTCATCCCAGTTCGTGAATTCCTGCCCGGACTTCGGCGTGTTGAAGTAAATGTTGACGACCGACGTCCCGGATTCCGCCAGCCTTCGAGCCAGCAGACACGCCTGTCCCCATTCGTTGCGGCCATACCGATCTCGCAGCGCGTCCGCTTCCTGATCAATGGCAAATGCCTTGGCGACGTGGGGACTGGTCATCAACTCGAACGCCATGTCTCGAAATCGGTCGGTCCCTTCGAGCTGTCCGCTGATATCGAGGTTGCTGTGCAGTCGGTCGAACTTCTGTAACAACGACTGGCGTTGAGCGAGGAAGTTCCCGTCGCGGCCTGCGGCGAGTTTCACTTGCGGCGGCTGGTAGTTCGTCGAACTCGGATCGCCGGTTTCGTACGCGGACCGGTGCAGACCCAGGTACGTCGGGCGGGTCATGTACGGCGCGCGAGGAATCGCGACGTACGGCGGCATGACTTTTTCTGAGAACCCATTCACAGCGCACGCCACCGAGCCAAAATCGGGATGCTCGCTCTTCGATCCCGATGTCGGGTCCAGAACCGTCGGCCGTTTACCAGTCAGCGCGACGATGCCGCCGTCACTATGAATGCCCACGTCGTGATGCAGTGATCGAACGATCGAAAACCGATCGGCCATCTTTGCCTGGAGGGGAAACAGTTCGCAGATATCCAACCCCGGAACGTTGGTCGGAATCGGGTTGAAAACGCTGCGGTACGACGTCGGCGCGTCCGGTTTCAAATCGTACGTTTCGAGCTGCGAGGCGCCGCCGTGCTGATAGAGCATGATCACGGACGTGTCAGAATCACCGGCTCCGGAAGCTTCTTTCGCAGCCAGAATCTCGGGCAATGAAAGGCCGCCCAGAGCGAGCGCTCCGATCTGCATGAATCCACGGCGGCTGATTTCTAAGTGTGTCATTCGACAATTCCGGGATCGATTCTCGCCGTTCCATCCACACTGAATTCGAGTTCGTCGATTCGGTGAAAGGCAACGTCAATGATCGTGGCATAATCCGAACTGACTATCCACACCAGTCTGCATCGCGAGTTGCACTTTCGGATCGCAACACCGCGACAGTGATCCGCGAGCGTTGACACCGCGTCCGGCGGCCTTCATGTTCCGGCGAAGTTCCTCTGAGTCCCTGGTTGCGAGTTACGCAGTGCTATCATCGCGGTTGTTCTGGAAGCTGTTCTTCGTCTACGCCCTTCTATCGGCTGTGACGGCGGTTTCTGTCGTCACAATTCTCGGCGGACGCCTGCGGGAAATCGCTTACGAGCAGGAGACTCGCCGGCTCCACGACTCGGCAATGACGATGGTGGAATTGCTGGACGACTCGTTCGATCGCGGTCGGCATACAAACCTGACAAAAGCCGTACACGCAATCGCCGCCAAGAACCGCACACGAATCACGCTGATCACCGACGACGGAATCGTCGTTGAAGACTCCGAGCGTGATCCCGCGACGATGGAGAATCACGCAGATCGTTCGGAAGTCGTTCAGGCCAGGAAGACCGGCCAGGGATCAGCTCAGCGAGTCAGCCCCACGCTGGGAATCCCGATGCTGTATCTCGCGCTTCGCGTCGGTGATGAAACTGCCCCCGTTGGCTACGTCCGTCTTTCGGTCGCGCTGGACGCGGTCGAGGCGGAGATCGACTTTGTGCAACAGCTCGTCGTCGGCACATTCTTTGTCGTCAGTCTGCTGGCTCTGGCTCCGATGTTTCTGATCCTGCGGCGAATCATTCAGCCGCTAACGACACTCAAGACCGCAGCCAACGCGATCGCGGCCGGCGAGCTTGACCAAGTGGTTCGAGTTGATCGGCGCGACGAACTGGGCACGCTGGCCGAAGCATTCAACACAATGAGTCACGACCTTTCGGCTCGAATGCATGAGTTAAGCCAGACGAGCCAGGAGCTACGAGAAAGCAGCCAGCTTCTATCGACCGTTTTTGGATCGATGGTCGAGGGCGTCATCGCCGTCGACAATGACGAAAACATTCTGTTTGCGAACGAAGCTGCCCGCGATTTACTCGATTTTCGGGAGCGCGATCTTGTCGGTCGTCCCGTCTGGGAATTCGTCCGCAACGAAACCGTCCGGACCGTCGTGCGGCAGGCGATGTCCGGGCTTGAACGGTCTGTCGAGTGCGAGCTGCCGCGCAACGAAACGATCGTCGAGATTGAAGCCACGCCGCTTGCCGAGAATCCGTGCCCGGGCGTCGTGCTGGTCTTTCACGATATCACCGAGCTAAGACGGCTGGAGAATATTCGACGCGACTTCGCCTCAAACGTTTCACACGAACTGAAGACTCCGCTGACGATCATTCAGACCTCAGCCGAAACGCTTCTCGACGGAGCGATTGACGACCCCGACTTCGCTCAACGATTCCTGAAACGGATCGACGAGCAGGGAAACCGACTCCATGCCCTGATCGAAGACCTTCTCCAACTGGCACGGATCGAATCGCGCGAACAGGCCTTCGACGTGACTTCCGTCCCGGTTCGGCTGGTTGTGGAATCACTCATCGAAGAACTGGCGTCGCTGTCCGAATCACGGAAGGTTTCCCTGGAAATTGAAACCAGCGAGAACGACGTAAACGTTGCCGCTGACAAGCGGGCCTTCCGCACGATCATGGAAAATCTGTTGAGCAACGGCCTCAAGTACACTCCGGAAGGCGGCCAAGTCGCGGTCTCCTGGATTCGTGACGAGACTCATGCCGTGATCTCAGTTCGGGACAACGGCGTCGGCATCTCACGAGAAAACCAGACCAGAATCTTTGAACGTTTCTTCCGGGCGGATCGAGCCAGGACTCGCGAAATCGGCGGAACAGGCCTGGGCCTGGCCATCGTCAAACACCTGGCAATTGCCTTCGAAGGTGAGGTTTCCGTCGAGAGCGAATTCGGCAAAGGCAGCACGTTCTCACTCAGAATCCCGCTGTGGACAGGCGATCCTCAGGACATATCCGAAAACTGACGGGCGGCATTCTCAGATGCAGCTTTCTACTTCGAACTCATTGAAAATCGGCTTAGTTCGGGCCACATCCAGCGGCGTTACCGCCGTCGGCTCTGGTCGCCCCTTCCGTGCCCAAGGCATCACCACGGCGACTCGATCAGAATGAATCGTCCACCTCGTTGAAGTACAACTAGGATTCCATAGAATCCCGCCGCGAATCATCTACTCAACACAACTTCACACATCTACGAAACTCGGTGTCACATTGGGACTTGAACTTTCAGATATCTTCGAACTGGTCAGCAGGATTGTCGGCGGTCTAGGGATTTTCCTGCTCGGCATGAAGCACATGTCAGACGGCATGCAGGCGGTCGCCGGCAACAGTCTGCGAAAGCTCATCGGAGCCGTCACGAACAACCGTATTCTTGCCACGACTGTCGGCGTCCTCGTCACCTGCGTTGTGCAGTCGAGTTCAGTCACCACGGTCATGGTGATCGGATTTGTGAACAGTGGAGTCATGCAACTCGGTCAGGCCATCGGCGTGATCATGGGAGCAAATATCGGCACAACGATCACCGGTTGGATCCTCGTCCTGAAGATCGGCAAGTACGGGCTGCCACTGCTCGGTGGATCGGCATTCTTCTACCTCTTTTCCAAGGGCGACCGCTGGCGATACTGGGCGATGACCCTGATGGGCGTCGGCATGGTTTTCTTTGGCTTGGAGGTGATGAAAGATGCCTGCTCGATCATCAAAGAAACTCCAGCGTTTGAAGAGTGGTTCAAGAGGTTCGATGCAAGTACTTATCTGGGAGTGCTCGGATGCGCTGCCGCTGGCTGTGTATTGACCGTGATGGTTCAGTCCTCGTCGGCAACGCTGGGCATCACCATTTCGTTGGCCGTGCAGGGCGTCATCTCGTATGAAACCGCCGCCGCACTGGTTCTCGGCGAAAACATCGGCACCACGATTACGGCATTACTGGCATCTTTAGGAGCGACGACAAATGCCCGCCGGGCCGCTTACTTCCACCTCATATTCAACCTTTTCGGCGTCTTCTGGATCACGTTGATATTCGGTTGGTATATCGAGCTGATTCAGTCACTCGTCAATGTTGACGTCGCCAAGGTTCTGATGGTCGACGGAAAGGAAACTTTCCCGAACACCACCGCCGCGATCGCCGCGACGCACAGCGTGTTCAACATTACGAACACGCTACTGTTTCTTCCGTTCGTGACCGTTTTCGAACGATTGCTCACGAGAATCGTTCCTTCCAAAGGCTTCAAAGAAAAACCGCACCTGACGGACCTCGACATTCGGATTCTGGAAACTCCGTTGCTGGCGATCGAACAGTCCCGTAAAGAAATCGAAAAAATGAGCGACGGCTGCTCGAAGATGCTCAGTTGGAGCGCGGAACTTCTTCAGCAGGATGATCCAGATAAGGCTCTCGCCGATCGATTGCGGCAGCGCGAACAGGTACTCGACTCGGTGCAGGATGAAATTTCCGAATTCGTCATCCATCTTCTTTCAGGAAACGTGCCTCACTCCGTCGCCACCGAAGCTCGTCGCCAGATGCACATGGCCGATGAATACGAATCAGTCAGCGACTACATCCTTGACCTGGACAAGTTTGATCGAAAACTCCGCCAGGAAGGGGAACGATTTTCGGAAGATCAACGAGCTGATCTGGTGAAACTAAACTCGAACGTGGCCGGCTATATCACAGAGGTTAATCAGGCTCTTATCACCGGAAACACGGCGATCCTCACCAAAACAGACCCGACAGCCAAGCGAATCCGAGACGAGATCAAGCAGCTTCGTACGAAGCATCTGGATGGTCTGTCCGCTGCCACCGCCGACGAAAAGCTCAATGTCGCGCCGGTAGTTACGGTTGCCTGGC
The DNA here is from genome assembly GCA_047611045.1 of Planctomycetaceae bacterium. Lineage (GTDB taxonomy): Bacteria > Planctomycetota > Planctomycetia > Planctomycetales > Planctomycetaceae > JABMPE01. The sequence goes on from JBLFXD010000313.1 coordinate 7,010, forward strand.
TGGCATCTCTGAATGCGTACTCGAAAATTCGCGAGCACATGCGTGAGATCGCCGAGGCCATTTCCGAAGCGAAGTAGTTTTCAGATTCACAACGTTTCTCAGAAGCATCGCCCACGACCTCGCCGTAAAGACCTAACGGCAAGACATTTCTGATCCGACGGTCATTTCTCTGGGCTGGTTGGAATCTGGCCACAACCTGATTGTTAACCGTTTCTTAACACAAGAGCGGGAGTCGTCTTCACAATCGCTTCGTAGCTTTCGCTTCAATTCCGGGGGGCATGGTGCACCGGACAAAATTGGAACGCGGCAACGAGGCACGCAATGACGCTCAAATCAGTAACCGTCGGTCTGACAACGCTGGTCTGCTCTTTTGCTTTACTGGCAGCCAACTCTGGCTGCGAAGTCAGCAACGCTACATCCCGCACGGCCGACTCTCAAGAAGCCGGCTCAACCACCGGCGGCGGAGTCGAAATCCCGAACGGCTCGGACGAAGGTCAGCAGCGAGTCCTGATCGATGGCTCCAGCACGGTCTACCCGATCTCTCAGGCAGTGGCTGAAGAGTTTCAGGGATCACACCCGAATGTGAAGGTTGTCGTCGGCACCTCTGGTACGGGTGGTGGATTCAAGAAGTTCGTGGCT
>JBLFXD010000314.1:0-7647 GCA_047611045.1 Planctomycetaceae bacterium
CAACTGGTCGGGATCGTCCCAGTCCATCCAGTATCCGAGCCGCTGCGACTGTTCGGTCTGCCGCGCGGCGAAATTGAGCACTCGGCGCTTGCACTCGTTGACGAAGTTGTCGATGCCGTACTCGTTAACGGCGGTCTTTGTGCCCAGGCCCAGCTGCTTTTCGACTTCGACTTCGACCCACAGGCCCTGGCAGTCGAACCCGTTCTGGTAGCGCTGATCGTAGCCCATCATCGCGAAGAATCGCTGATAGGTGTCTTTGTAGGTGCGGCCCCAGGCGTGGTGGACGCCCATCGGGTTGTTCGCCGTGATCGGCCCGTCCAGGAAGCTCCATCGTTTCCCGCCGCGATTCTGCTCGCGAAGCTTCTTGAAGATTTGTTTCTCATCCCAGAGTCGGAGCATCTCGTGCTCACCGCGGACGAAATCGGCGTCTTTAACTTCCTGGAACATGCGTGCTGGTATCTATCAAGCTGAGGTATTGTGTTTTTAATTACTGATTTCACGTGCTGCGGCGCGCCCCCCTGAAAGCGGGCTCAAGTTGCCGTGTCGCCGCTAATCAACTCTTTGTACATGTTTATCCTGCTGGTGACTTCTGGTTCGGCCAGGAACTCCAGCACTCGATCCTGCAATTCCTGCGGATTCCCGCTGGAAACGGGTTGTTCACCGTAAAAGTCGAGACTTATGGGAACCCCTGTCGGTGGGACATAGGCTCTAAACAAGGTGTCCTGAACTTTGTGTCCTGGAATTCGCAGAACAACGTTCAACTGCTGGCCCAATCGAGATGGGAAACCAGGTTCGACGTCTACTTTCAAATCCGAATTCGCAGAACCACCTGTGAGCCAGTTTCCCAGTTCGTCGGCTGTTTCTCGTAACGTGCGAAAGGCTTCCAGATAAGGGGCACTTTGGGCGGTGTTTCCCAAAGTTGCTCCGAGTCTCGTGGCGAAATTCGTTGGATCGATTGCCATGATGCATTTCCTCAATCTGTTTCAGTCGGAAAAGTCCTGGTCTCGTTGTGGCCGATTCTCTGATGCCAGAATAACGGATGTGAGTCGTGGCAACTTCCGAAACTTCCATGGTACAGCGACTCGCTACACTACGTCGAACCGGGCGAGAATCGGAAAATGGTCCGAACAACCGTGGAAATCGCCAGGAGCTGCTTCCTTCCACTTTTCCGGTCGAAGAACACCAGTACGAGTGTGTCTCGCATTGACGCCGGTTTCCACGTGAAACTCTACCGAAGACTCCTGCAGTCGCAGCGGGCCATTTTTCAAAACACGCCCGGACACGAGAATGTGATCGAGAAGATTGACTCCGCTTTCACCATAACTCGACTTAGGTCTCGGTTCCTCATATCCAGGTTGTGACGCGACTTCCCAGAGATCCGGCTCTGTCATAAAACGCCACGCTGTATTGTAGAGGTACGCTGGCGTGGCGTTGGACCACAAAGCACTACTGAAATTTCTCCGTGCACGCAGTCTTAGCTCGCCAAACGGGGGCTCAAACGGTTCGGCATTGAAATCTCCGAGCGCAATCACGCTTGTCGTTCTTTGTTCGCTGGCCAGTCGCTGTCCGAGCCAGTCTGCTGTTTGTAGCCGGTCGTCACCATCGGCGATCGGAAACGATGGAAGGCGACTTTTCCAGTGATTGGCGACAATCAGCACTCGTTCGTGAACCCCGACCAAGTCGCACTCGACGATGATGCATCTTGGTCGAGAAGCGGTTGTTGGCCGTTGCGTATCGACAATGTTTAATTGAGCGACTCGCGACGTTCGCCCCAGCAGCCCAATTCCCGTTTGAGCATTCGATCCGGTCGAAAGCCCAGGTGGTGCCCACACTTCCAGAAAATTCCCAGCGCCAAAAACTTTCTTAGCAACCTCTTGATGAATCCTTTGCGAACCAACCTCACCCAGTGAAAGCAAATCGGGGCCAGCGTTGCCAAAAAAACGTTTGATGACTGCAGCGAGTCGGTCAATCTTCTCGACCAGTTCGCTCGCCGATTGTGGCCCGCGAGAAACGACATTCGGCTCGAACAGGTTCTGCACGTTCCAAAACGCGACTTTAAGTTGAGGACCCGGCACGCGACGTATTCACTTTCTGCTTCAACAGTCAAACGCATGACGCAACTTCGCAGTCTCGATGAATCCACAACGACGTGACACCTCAGCACCATGTTCGGTGCGCGGTGTCGAGGGTCGTTTGAGAGCGAAGTTTTATCGAATCGGCCGGGCCGATGGAATTCGGCGGCAAAGTAAGCGTGTGGCTGGGGTCGAGCTTGCGAGCCCCCAGAGGTGCGAAGCTGGGGGCTCGCAAGTTCGACCACCAGCCACCCAGCAATTTTTCACGAAATCAACCGGCGACCGATTAGTACGAATCGACTTCTGAATCGAACACCGAAAGCAGCGGCTGTTCGGGGCCGACGGCGGCCAGGCGGTCGAGTTCGGCTTCGATCAGAGCCAGTCGCGAAGAAATCTCCTCGCTGCCGGCTGACCATTGCTCCTGCCACTCGACGGGCTCCGGTTTGGAAGGTTCGGCGGGTTTGATGTCGGTTTCGGTCTCGAGCTGGATGAGGCAATCGCCCAGACGGCTGTGTGCTCGTGCCTCGAAATCCGGGTCGGCGATTCGCAGATTCCGCATTGGTGACTCCGGTCGATGATGATCAGAATGATGTAGATTCGGGATGAAATTCAATGTCGGGTGGAAGTCTGGTGGGCAGGTCAGTGCAAAAAACGCCGGACGACCGTTTCGACCAGAACCTCATTAGCAGAGGAAGAAGAGGGGGTGACTTCAAAAGTTTCAGGCGGGACTCGCAAAGCGAGCTGATTCCTCGTGACTCTGCCAAACTTCCGAGTGAGCGGTTTCAGTGACTGCAGGCTCAACGAAATTGCGGTTCACTCGGGAGACGGTTCTGGATTCATGAGGCGGGGCAAGGAGTTGACCGCTTTCAATCTGCCAACCGTTTGATCGGCGATGCCCGATGCAACTCTGTAGAAAATGACATCACTGTGGGAACGCTGGTCGAGATTACCGGTTCCGAAGAAGGCGTAAAGCGAACAATCGGTACGGCGTGAATGCGACCTTGAGCGTTCGTCAGTAACAGTAGCGTGTGACCAGCGGAGCGAGTCAAACGGCTGGTGTGCCGGCGCGGGCGACTTTCGTGTCACAAGGCGTGAGGAAATCTCGAAGGATCTCCGCGCCGGCACACCGCAATCACGGCTCGGCCCGCTTGTCACACCCTATCGGAGGGCGACTGCAGTCACCGTCCAGTGCCGATCGCTGGTCTGCTCGACCGTGGTGGTGGCCCAGCCGAGTGACTCCATCAGCAATCCCATTTCGGACGGCGTCAGAGCTGCGTGAAGAGACTGCCGGAAGAGTTGTCGCTGTTCATCGTTGTCGTTGCCCGCGTAAGTTTGCACGAGATGTTCGACTTGATCGGACGAATCCGGACGCAGAAGATCCCGAACAAACAGCAGTCCGCCGGGTTTGAGAATCCGCTGCATTTCGCGGAGGCAGTCCAGCGGCTCCGGAATGTGATGGACGATGCTGTTCGAGATCACCCAGTCGAATTCGCCATCGTCGAACGGCAGCTCTTTGGCGTCGACATGTTCCAGCAGAATGCTGCCGTGCAGTCCCGCTTCGCGAATGTTCTGCTCAGCCAGCAGCAGCATCTCGGCAGCAAGGTCGATCGCGACAATGTCTGCGCTTACGGGGCGCCGGCAGAATTCGATCGGAATCTGAGCCGTTCCCGTCCCCACATCCAGCACCCGGAAACGGTCGCTGCGAGATGACAGTCGCTCAGCAAACCCCGCAGCATTCGCCGCATTCAGCAAATCGTCGACAAAAATCCGATTGACCGACGAATGATCCATCGAGTCATAATCCGCCGCTTCCTCAGCGGTGTCCATGACTTCGGGTTCGAGCGTGCGAGGCAGCATGCTGGTCGTTTCCTTCTGAGGAACCGAATTCAATCAACCACGAAAGGCACTAAAAACACGAAAGGCAGGCTCTTTTCTTTCATGTTTTTCGAGTATTTCGTGGTTCGAACATGCCAGCATCTCAACTGAGATTCTTAGAACTCGACCGCCGACGGTTCTTCCGCCGGGTAGGTCTTGCGGCGTTCGATTTTGTTGAATTCGTTGAGGAAGACGACGTTGGCTCCGGTGAACTGTTCTTCTTGGCGGAAGGTCCAGAGCAGGATTTCGTCGCCGACTTCGCCGAGTCGAGCGGCGGCTCCGTTGAGCGTGAATTCGCCCTCGCGGCCGGGGATAGCGTAGGTGTCCCAGCGTGAGCCCGTCGACTTATTCACGAGGTAAACCCGTTCGTACGGGCTGATCCCTGCCGCTTCCATCAGGCTGGTCGCCAGCGACGCGGAGCCTTCGTATTCGAGGCTCTTGCCTGTGACTCGAAGGCCGTGAAGTTTAGCACCGACGAATTCCCTCATCGTCTCACTCTTCTGAACTTGCTCAAGGGGAGAGGCCGCTGTCGCAACCGGGTCATCACACTCAAATTCTGTCGCGTACGCGGCTCGTGGCGGATAGTACCACACAGAAAACGCACCGTCTTCTGTGTTGTACCGATTTGATTCCGAAGGTTTCGTAGGCTGGAACGAGCAAATTTCTCACGATTCGCAGCATTCCTCTACGCAACTGCTTTCCCTGATTAAGGTTCCGCGAGATGACCAGCCAGCTCGGAGTTGACTTGATCCTGACAGTGTGGACAGTCACGCTGGCAATTCGGTTTATACCTTTGGGGATCAAACCGACCGCTTTGCCTTCTGGTAGATGCCAGCTGTCAGGCGATTCGGCCTCTGATTCCTCACTTCCCCTGGGACAGTTGAATGTCGGACGAACTGGAAATGCTGAAGTCGGGAGACGCCGACGCGATCGCTGAAGTCTTTTCGCACCATCGCGACAAGTTGCAGCGGATGGTGCGTTTCCGGCTCGACCGCCGGCTGTACGGCAGAGTCGACACGCCAAACAGGCTGCGGGATGTGTGAGCGAAGTGTTCCAGCGTGTGGAAGATGTCGAGCATGCCGTCGGCGTATGTCAGATTTTTGCGCGGCCACCGGCTGATATATTGGGTGAGGGTTCAAACGCCTTTGAGCGCCGGTGCCAATGAGAGGGTGAAAATATACACGCCTCGCGTGCGATGCTCTTCCCAGATCCATTTCGCTCCGTCGGCCAGCAACGTCACCGTGAACGAGTCGACCACACCCAGTCGACCGGCCCACGCTTTCCACCGTCGACCGAACCGTTCGCTGCGTTCAATCGCCGCGAACGCCATGCGAGCGGTCGGGCCTGGCAGCGTCCGAGTCGCCCATTTCTCGGGCGTTGCACGCTCGCCGGGGAGACGCTTCGCGAACACGCCGACCTTCATTTCACGCCAGCCGTCGGTCGTGTTGACGCTCGTGCCATCGGTGGTGAACTCGGTTTGACCCTCGGCCTGGCGGAAGTCTTCCGCCGCCTGCGGCTCCGAAGTCTGCCAGGCGTTCATCGCCGCTCCGTGTCGCTGAGCAATCTCGCGAACCGTGTTCTCACAGAGCTTCAGCCCGCAGAGTTCTTCCAGCCGTATCGATGACAGATCGTACGACCAGCTCGCCGCAGCCAGCGAAGCCAGCCGCTGAACTTCGACAGTAAATCGACCATCGACACCCAGCCGCTCGTCGGCAACGAACCCGCCGTCGCGACACTTCACACACCGAAAATAAACACGCACGAGCTTCAGTTCACCGACCGTGGTCACCAGACACCGCGCCTACACTCATCAGCCAAAGAAACCCAGCATCCGATGGGGTGAAAACGAAAAACGACAACTCGCCATCAGCCCTTAAACAGGATTCAGGGTACTAGGAAATTACCCGGCCAGGACTTGAACCTGGAATGGCAGGATCAAAACCTGCAGTGTTACCGATTACACCACCGGGCAGTGTGGGGCGGCGGAATCCTAGCGGAGAGTTGGCTTGTCAGTCCAGGCAACTTTGGGGGGCGTTTTAAACCAACTGTCGAACAGTCGCGGGCGTGAGTGACAAGTTGGGTTTACGACGGAATCAGTACGAAAATATGCTGATGGAACCGTTGCCGCCGTTGATCTGCCAGGACGGTGGCTGAGTCGTTTGCTCGATCAACTCCACGAGATTTTCGGCGTTTTGCAGACTGTTGCTCGAACCGTTTCCCGTTCCGCTCCCGGTCGAAAAGCCGGTTCCGCCGAATTCCCAGCAGTCTGGCGCGACATTCGTTTGAATCAGCGAAATCAAATCGCTCATCGAGTTCTGCTGTCCGCCTCGCAGTGCTTTTCGTCGTCGAAGAATTCGGTCACGAGAAGCTGTCCGCCGCGTTTCCGAGCTCGAGTCACGATTCGAAGCGACCGACACTGCCAGCGGCGCGGCTGGTAAGATCTGAGGATGCTCGACGTCGGCAGGTGACGAGCCTGAAATCAGCAGCATGAGAGCGAGGGTGTTTGTCATTCGTGGATTCCTCGGAAGGGGCCTCAATCTGGGGAAGATGGCGACCGAGTCGGTGGCCTGTCAGATCTCTGAACGTAATTGAAAGTCACGATTCAACGGAGAAGACGTACTCAATCAGCGATCTCAGCCTGCGGAACTGGTCGTGACTCACTCGAAACGGCTGCGATACACTCCCGACGGGGCCACGGAACATGATTCCAGAACCTCGTTTTGCGGCAATGCGTTGGCGGCGGATGCTGTTTGTGGAGCCGCGTCAATGATTCCTGCTTGAACCCACCCTGACCGAATCTGAAGTCGGTTATTTCAATTGTTGACTTTCGAAGCGAACGGTCAATCAACGGCTAAGTTTCTGCTTCGGAAGTTTCATTCGGAAAACGGAGTTTCCCGATGCTAACGCGTCGTACGTTCGCCATTTTCGCAATCACAATGCTTGCTCCTTGCGGAGCAGTTGTTGCCCAGACGCCCACTCCGGAATTCGCCCTGCAATATCGGCCGTCCCAGAAAGACGTCGAGTACGACAGCCCGGCCGAGGCTGACGTCGATAAATGCAAAGTCGAGCTGGAGCGAAACGAAACCACTTCCGGCTTCGCGGTGTTTGATCCCAACGGACTGATCCTGCGACGGTACGTCGACACCAACAAGGATCGTTACATCGACCAGTGGCGTTACTATCGAAACGGCATCGAGGTCTACCGTGACGTCGACACCGACTTCAATCACAAGGCCGATCAGTCACGCTGGCTGAACACGCACGGTTCTCGATGGGGCATCGACAAGAACGAAGACGGCTACGTCGAAAAATGGAAATTCCTCTCTGCGCCGGAAGCATCGCGAGTGGCAATCTCGGCGATGATCGCTGGCGACGCGAAGCTGCTTTCATCGGTCCTGGTGACGTCGGAAGATCTCAAGAGTCTCGGGCTGATCGACGAGCTTTCCAGTCGGATTCTTCGACAGGTACAGGAACCCGAAGCGGCGATGCGGACGGTGATGGCAAAGTCGCGAACCCTCACCAGCAAGTCAAAATGGAATCGTTTTGACGGTGCAATGCCGGGCGTTATTCCCAAAGACGACGGAAAGTCCGCGGAAGATCTCATCGTTTACGAAGGCGCTATGGCGATCGTCGAAACTTCCGGAAAGCACGGCTTCGTGCAACTTGGCGAGATGATGCGGATTGGTAATGTCTGGAAGCT
>JBLFXD010000315.1:0-7645 GCA_047611045.1 Planctomycetaceae bacterium
GATCATCGACGCTCAACCCGTCGTCGTCACGCGTGCCTGTCGGAGTTTCTGCGTCCATGCCCGACTGATATCAGATTCCCGCCCCTGCGCCAGGCCCAGTTTTCAATTTCAAAATTGGACAGCTACGGTGGCGCGTCGAAACCGAATGTCATTCTGATCTACACCGACGACCACGCTCAGTGGGCCGTCGGCAGTTACGGGAACAAAGACGTCCACACACCGCACATGGATCGGCTCGCAATAGACGGAATGCGGTTTACGCGAGGTTTTACAAAGGCAGTCTGCTCGCCGTCACGCGCGATGGTTTTGACTGGCCTCTACAGCCACCGTGTCGGTATTCCGGATTTCATCCCTCACGGCAATCCGGTGGTTTCTGGGAATGGGCTTCCGCCGGGAACGCCCACGATCGCCACGGTGCTTAAGAAGGCAGGGTATCGCACCGGACTGATCGGCAAGTGGCACCTTGGGTACGGCGAGAAGTATTACCCGCAGAAATTTGGGTTCGATGTCGCCGAAGGCTTTCGCTACATCGCTCCTGGCACAGTGAACGAGAACGTCGGGAAGATTCCGTTTCTGGTGGATGGCAGGGATGTGCCGCGATTCCGTTACGACAAGCAGCACACAGACATCCTGGCCGACCGCGCGATCGAGTTTATTGAGCAGCCTGGTGACCAACCGTTCTTTCTCTATCTGAGCATTTACCTGCCACACCTGCCCTGGGAAGCGGTGCCAGACGAGGACCGCGCGTATTATAAGGGGAAGAAACTCAACGTTCCCGATCTCGGTGAGTTTCCGGAAGCGACCATGGGGGAGAACGAACTTCGCGAACTGATGCGTTCGTATTACGCGAACATCACTTGCGCGGATCGAAACATCGGACGTGTGCTTGCCACGCTCGACTCGCTGGATTTAGCGAAGGATACGCTGGTCTTTTTCATCGGCGACAACGGCTTCAATGTCGGACAGCATGGATTGCTCGGAAAGGGCAACGCACTGACCCTCGGTACGAACGATCGGAAGCCAAACATGTTCGACGAATCCGTACCCTTCATCGTACGGTGGCCTGGAGTGATCGAAGCGGGGTCGATCAGCGACGCGATGGTATCGACGATCGATGTACTCCCCACATTGATTGAGATCACGGGGGCCGAAACACGGCTGCAGCTCGATGGAAAAAGTATGTTGCCGATCCTCAAGAGCCAGCGCGGCACCCCGTGGCGGGATGCTTGGTTCGACACGTACGACATGACTTACCTCAAAAAGGATCACATGCGGATGATCCGAACTGATGATTGGAAGCTGGTGTTCCACTTCGATGCAGCTGGCAAACCGCTGCCGCACCGCGGGCACGAACTCTTCAACTTATCGGCAGATCCCGGAGAGCTGAATAACCTGTACGGCAACGATGATCTTGCCTCGGTGAGACAGAGCCTCGAAGCGAGGCTTCGCAAATGGATCGTGGAATACGACGTGCAAGAGTCAGAGAACCGATAGAGTTGGTGGGCCTCCAGGCGTCGCCCCGCCAAACGGTCAACCGCCAACTCCAATCCTTGATTCGTGCAACGACCAGCTTGAGCGAGTCAGGTCACTGGCATTGGGCGAGACGATCTCGTCCAATGACGCTGTTTATCGACGTTTTTTCAACCGAAGCACCTGTCATTCGATGGAGGCCTTGTACCGTGACGAAACCAGCATCTCGTTCAAACATCATGTCGAATTTTCATCGCGCTGCGGTCGTGCGGGCGATGGTTCTGGTTGTCTGGCTGGGGGCTGCGGCGTTCGGCGACGAGGGACTGGTCGCTCACTGGAAGTTGCAGGCGGATGCCCGAGACAGCTCGGGCGGAGATCATCATGCGGTGAATCATGGCGTCCGATTTAACTCAGACGGCGGCGCGGTGTTCAACGGGAAGGATGCATGGCTGGAAGTACCCGTTGCTGGTTCGCTCAAGCTCGGCAGGGAATCGTTCTCGATTGCTGCCTGGGTTCACACGGATCAGCAGCTGGATGATGTGCTGGGCGATGTGATGACCTGTTACGACCCGGACAAGCGAACCGGTTTTACGTTGAGCCTGATGAATTATGCCGGCGTCACGAACGCTCAATCGAACTGGCGGAATCTGTTGTTCGGAATCGATGCCGGGCGCGTCGATCCTGGTTGGACGGACTGCGGACGGCCCGGAACGAATCAGATGGTCAAGTCGCTCACCGTTTTCGATGGCAATCTTTACGCGGCGGTCTGGGAACCGGCCGCGGGCGCAACGGGTCACGTTTATCGTTACGCAGGCGGCACTCGCTGGGTTGATTGCGGAAGTCCCGACAAAGCCAACGCGATCGCCTGCATGGCCGTTTATAACGGAAAGCTTTACGCTGGTTCGGAACGGTACAGCGGTGGCGGGTCGTCGCTGCCGTTATCGCCCAACGAGAACGACGGCGGCAGCGTGTTTCGGTATGAAGGCGGCACGCGGTGGGCGAACTGCGGAAAGATTGCGGACGTGCGAAGCGTCAGCGGGATGGCCGTGTTCGACGGAAAGCTCTACGCGGGAACCGGGACAAGCAGTGCCTGGCGGGACACTCCGCGAACGCGCGGCATGTATCGCTATGACGGAGACGGCAAGTGGACGTCGTGCGGTTGCCCCGATTTGCGCGTGGTACATCTGAGCGTGCATAACGGCAACCTGTTCGGGTTGAGCTACGACGCGGGCGGCTTCTTTCGCTACGACGGCGGGACGGACTGGACGCGGCTGGGCCCGGTGCCGGATACGTCGCAAGTTTACTCAACTGCGATCTACGAAGGTCGTCTGCATGCGGGGACGTGGCCGACCGGTTCGGTGTTCCGCTACGGCGGGCCGCAGAAGTGGACTCATGTCGGACGGCTGGGCGAAGAGAAAGAAGTGATGGGCATGGCCGTTTACAACGGCAAGCTTTACGCGGGGACGCTGCCTTTCGCCGACGTTTATCGTTACGAAGGGGGCGACAAGTGGGTCTCGACGGGCCGCCTCGACAACACACCCGACGTGCGATACCGGCGAGCGTGGTCGATGGCGGTCTTCGACGGAAAGCTCTTCTGCGGCGTGCTCCCATCGGGACACGTGCTCTCGCTGGAGGCCGGCAAGAGCGCGACGTACGACCGGGCGTTGTCCGCCGGCTGGCGCCACGTGGCCGCTGTAAGATCGAGCGACCGGCTCCGCTTGTACGTCGATGGAAAACGCGTTGCTGAAAGCTCAAAGTTCAACCCGCTCGACTACGACCTGAGCAACAACGGCCCGCTGAAGATCGGCTTCGGCCAGCACGACTACTTCAACGGCCAGCTGAAAGACGTGCGTATCTACAACCGCGAGCTGTCACCACAGGATGTTGAGCGCGTGCAATCCGGCAGCTGAATAACGGACCACGATTTGACCAACCACGATTGCACAACAACCGACAGACCTCCGGGTCGCGATGCATGATCAGTTCTTAACCGGCGTCAGGCTACTCCTTCTGCATGCCAAATGACGATATCCGACGAGAACAAGCGTCTACGCCAACACAGAAAAGCCAAGATCGGAGACAACATCCCATGCCATTTTTCGTTCGCCGATTCCTCCTGCTGATTCTGTGGGCGGTCACCGTCAGCCCGGTCCTGCCGTGTGCGTCAGCTCAAGACGAGTCCGAGCCCGTCAGACAATCCACGCGATCACGGCGAGTGCTCTACAACTTCGACGGCGATTCGTGCCTTTCGACGAAGGCTGGCAGCAAGGGGCCCGTGCCAGTCTACATCGACGACGTGAAGCGGCTGATCGAGGAAGTTGCTTATGAAGGGAGCCGCGTCGATACGGTGCTGGTCTGCATCAACGCGCAGGTCATGTACTACCCGACGAAGGTCGGCACCATGCGTGGCACGCTGTCGACGCCGGAAGAGCGTGCGAAATGGTCTGCGTCGGAAAAGCAGCGGTTTAAGAATCTTAAAGCCTTTTTCGATGACGGAGTCGATCCGTACGCGGTCATGCTGGCCGAAGCGAAGCAGCGCGGTTGCGAGGCCTTACTCACGTTTCGCATGAATGACGACCATGGCGTTGATGTTCTCCGTACAAAGTTTCTGGTCGACCATGCGGACTGGCGTCTGGGCACAAAGCAGTATCAAGGCAGCGGCGCGATGGACTTCGCACGTGACGAGGTCCGGGACTACACATTCCGGTTGATCGAGGAAGCTGTCGGGCGTTACGACTGCGACGGTATCGAACTCGACTTCAACCGCTTCCCTCGATTCTTCAAGGACGGATCGACAGACGAACGTGTCGCAAAGATGAATTCGCTTGTCGAGCGAGTTCGCAAAATGCTCGACGAGGCCGGACGCAAACGTGGTCGCCGGTTGGTGCTCTCGGTGCGCCCGCCATCGAACTTCGGCAGCACTCCGCCGACGCCCGAAACCGCACGAGAACTCGGCTGCGACGTGCCCGCCTGGGTAAAAAATGGCTGGGTCGATTTCGTGGCGGTTTCTGAATTCCTGTTCGAGCGGGGCGATTTGCCGATTGATCAATGGAAGCAGGCAATCACAACCGTGCCGGTCTATGGCGGCATCGAATGCACGAAAGGCGGCGGGGCAAAGAACCTCACCGCCGAAGAATATCGCGACGCGGCAACTCAACTCATCAAAGCAGGAGCCGACGGCGTTTACCTGTTCAACTTCTTCACATCGCGGGAAGGCGGCAAAGCGGCTTATGAACCCCCGTTTGAAGTGTTGCGCGACCTGGCCGTTAAGAGGGAAAGTGGCCAGACGGCTTCCTCGCGCGCGAACAGATGGAAGCAGCACGAAGTCCGGCAATTGGCCGGGAAGGCAAGTAGCGTTCGGCTGCCCGCGAGATTTCAGATCGTCACTGAAAGTTGGAATCGAGTGGTCGCCGTTCCCTACTTGGTCAACATGCCCGACAAGGACCGGTTGCTGATGCTGGTCGGTTGTGACTATCCGCATCATCCCGAAGTACTGTTTAGCGATGATCGCGGCGCAACCTGGAGCAAGCCGCAGCCGGCAATCTTAGACGCGGACGGCAAGCCGTTGCCGGCGCTGGGAACGGGGCTGTGCTATCTCGGAAACGGCAACGTCATGTTCTATGCCGGCTCGCGATGGTTCAGTCGCGACTATGGTCAGACATGGAACCAGTCCGTCGCGCTCGGTCTCACTCCGGATGGAAAGCGGTGGGCGATCTGGGACCCACCGCTGGTCGAACGCGGCGGGAAGACTGGCAATCTCATTCGACTCATCGAAACCGGCTACCAGCAGAGCGGGCATAAGAATTCGCAGGCCTTTCTTCGATCGAGCACCGACGGCGGTGCAACATGGAGTCCGGCAGCCAGGATTGCTCAATGGAAGGGAGCGAACGAGGTAACGTTGTTGCGCGCGGCGAACGGGCACCTTGTTGCGGCCTGCCGAACCATCATTCCCGTGCGACTGCAAAGTGAGACGATCGATCATCTCGAAGGCCTCGGCATCTCCATCTCGACCGACGACGGCCGCACGTGGTCAGCTGTAAAGAAGCTTTACGACTACGGTCGCCATCATCCGTCGTTGGTGTTGATGCCCAACCAGGACATTGTGATGACCTACGTCGTGCGACTGGGGTATGTCGACGACCAGAACGGCTTTCCGCAATTCGGCATCGAAGCGGTGGTCAGCCACGATCACGGCGTCACCTGGGATCTCGATCACCGGTATTTACTGCATGTCTGGTCCGGTAAACGAACGGGCAAGACCTACTGGTGGCCAAGCAGCCAGGCAACGTCGTCCACGCTGTTGCCCGGCGGCACAATCCTGACAGCTTTCGGAACCGGATACCGTATCAAGGCTGGCGAAGACAGTCCGCAGGCTCCGCGTGACGTCGGACTGATCGAGTGGCGGCTCAACACAAAGCCAGTCAACTCTGAAACCACAATCCGGGACGCTGCCATCGACTCCGATCTGCGCAACGTTTTTGATCCGAAGGAGTAGGATTAATGAGTCTCATGAAAACAATCCGTCTTCTCTCCACGATCAGCCTTTTCATCGTCGGACTGGCGTTGCCATTGTCAGCCCAGACACCAGCCAATCCGGTTAAACCCACACCGACCGAGCGCGTGGCCCTCTGGTCGGGCAAAGCGCCCGTTGGCGAAGGCAAGTTCGAGGATTGCAACCTGGAACTCGAGGTGTTCCTTCCGTCAGCCGACAAGGCCAACGGTGCCGCCATCGTGCTATGTCCCGGTGGCGGTTACATCCGCCACGTCACCGACCGCGAGGGCTATCCCATCGCGCAATGGCTTAACGAGCACGGCATTGCCACAGTCATCCTGGAGTATCGACTGCCGAAGCTGCGTCATCAGGTTCCGTTACTCGACGCCCATCGCGCCATCCGCCTCACCCGAGCCAACGCCGCTGCGTGGAAGGTTGATCCGAAGCGCATCGGCATCCTCGGCTTCTCCGCCGGCGGCCACGTCGCTTCGACGGCCGCAACGCACTTCGATAACGGCGTCGCCGATTCGCCCGATCCAATCGAGCGAATCAATTGCCGGCCCGATTTCGCCTGGCTCGTCTATCCCGTCGTCACGATGGGAAAATATACGAACCCCGGCTCCCGGGACAAATTGCTTGGTTCTGATCCGCAGCCCGAACTCGTCCGCCTTTATTCCAATGAAACGCAGGTCACCGCCGACACCCCGCCCACGTTTCTCGTGCATGCCGTTGATGACAAACCCGTGCCGCCGGAGAACAGTCGCCAGTTTGTCGCAGCCATGAAAACCCATCGCGTTTCCGTCGAACTGCTTGAGCTCCCGTCAGGCGGTCACGGTCTCAACGGCTGCAAGGGGCCGCTCTGGGAGCAATGGAAAGCCGCCGCCCTAAAGTGGCTCACAGGTCAGAAAGTGATTCCCGAAAGTTCCTCATAAATACGGTCCATCTCCGCCCGATCAAACCCTTCTTTTGCCAGCGGGAGTGCGAGTTATGATCAGGGGCAAGCAACTTGATCGCTCCTCGATGGTCTGATTTGGCCTGGCCGTGATTCTCCTTCGGCCCAGAAACACGGTCCGTTGATGACGGTCCAGGAATTCGATTGAGTAAGTGACAAGAACCGTCTCGACTCATCAAAAAGCCACGATACCAACCGACCTCAATCCTGAATCGTTGACTGATCGGACTCACTGCCTGCGATCAACGCGGCCCCGTCAGCGCCCCGAGCCCGCTTTTGACGAAAAGTACTGGATGCTCTAACGCGGGACCCTTGACCGAACGTTGTCTCACCACCCTGGCGATGCGTTGCACGCGCTGCCGCTCGCCACCCTGTAGCAGGTAACAATTTGATTCGTCCGGCCATCGAAATCGACTCCCGTCCGGTCAAAATACTCCGCTGACGCGTAACACATTTCCGTTGTGAAGCTTACGAGTTGCTTCAAATCTAATTCTCGGCCGAAAGCAGCGTTGACGACCGGCAGTTCAAGTCACATGGTGGAGTCTTTTGCCCCATCATCAGGCCGATCATGGAATTCATTCTGCAGCCCTGGCAGATCTTCCTCGTGATCCTGGCTGGATGAATCGCCAGCAACAGGAAGTCATCGAGTATCTGCGGACAGAGAACTAGGTGCTAAAACAGAAACTCGGCAAGAAACGCATCCTGCTGGATGACGACCAGCGACGTCGCCT
>JBLFXD010000316.1:0-7632 GCA_047611045.1 Planctomycetaceae bacterium
GAATCCGCTCGCTGCCAGCCAGCAGGTTCATCAGCTCTTCGGACGTTTTATAGGGCACAGATTCTGACGTGCCGGGAATCAGGATCTGCCCGTCTTCCCGGAGCGTGTTGCCGTGTTCGTCTTTATCGTGAAACGCGCCGATGCCGTCGAACTTTTCGAGCCCGTAAGCCAACGGTTCGAACCGCAGATGACAGCCCCGACACGTTGCGTTGGCGACGCGAGCTTCGGCGATGGCGCGTTGAGTGAGGCCCGGTTTTGTCGGGACGGGAGTTGTGTCAACGCACGGCGGTGGATCCCGCACGATGCCGCGCAGCAGGTCGTGCAGAACGAACAGGCCGCGTGAAACCATCGATGCTTCGTCACCTCCGACCGTCAGCACGCTGGCATGCGTCAGCAGCCCGCCTCGGCCTTTGACCTCACTGAGGTCATATTCCGCCGGCTGTTCGGTTTTGGTTGCGGGTTTCGTCAGGCCGTAGTGTTCGGCAAGACGAGACGTCGCGAAGGTTGCCTGAGTATTCAGAAGAGCTGACAGCGGCAGTTTTTTTTCCCAGATCACATGCCGGAAGTATTCGAGCGTTTCCGTTCGCATGTCACTCGCCAGTTGCGAATTCCACTCCGGGAACATCTTCGGACTCGGGCTGAGATTCTGGAGACGTCCTAAATTCAGCCAGTCCGATGCAAACTGAAGTGACCGGTCGACGGCTCGAGGATCGTCAAGCATGCGGCGAATTTGTTTGCTCAACTCGTCGCCAAACAGGTTGTCCGCGTCGACAACTTTGTTCAGCGTTTCGTCGGGAGGGCAGCCCCAGATGATATAACTCACTCTTGAAGCAAGCTCGTGCTGACTGACTGGCCATTCGGTGTCGTATCCCGGCTGACTCTCAATTCGATAAACAAACCGCGGTGACTGCAGCATCGCCTCGATGATAAAGCTGACCGATTCACGAAAATCGCCGCCGGCACTGGCAACCGTGGTCGAGATGCCGCGGTAGCTGATGACTTCGTCCTCGTCGAGCGGGCCTCGCAACAGCCAGCGACCCACCTTTTCGATCACGTCGCCCATGCTCTTGTCGGTGAGTTTGTTGTTCCGTGAAAAGCGTTTGACGAATTTCGGAACGTCCATTCTGCTGACGATAACTTCGGCAAGCTGAGCGAACGCGTCTACGTGTTTCAGGTCAACGTTCAGGTTGTAAGCGGTGTTGCTGAATCCGTCCGCTCGGACATCTCGCGGGAGCAGCTCGCGAGCTTCCTTAGAAATGTCGACGCCAACAGCGTCCCTCACCGTGTTGATGTATTCCTGAACGGTGAGGCGTTGGACGAGCGTCTCTCGAGCCTGTCCGCCGTGCGCGTAAACCGCCGGGTCGATCGTGTCGAGTGACCACGTCGCGCCCGTATCGATCCATTTTTTCAGCAGAGCCTTCTCTGACGCTGAAAGTGGGTCGCGTTTCTTGGGCATGTCGTCGGATTCGACCATCTGCCAAAGGAGACTGTCGCCCGACTTTCCGGGCACGAAGGCTTTGCCGTTCTCTCCGCCGGCGATGGCGAGTGACTTCTTTGAAAGGTCGAGCAGCCCTTGCTTTGACGCCGAGTCGTGACACTCCAGGCAATGATTCGCGAACAGCGGTGCAATTTTCGTCTCGAACAGGATCTGTCCAGGATCGACTTTGGCGAGCGCTGCAGCGGCTGATGTCCCGTTCGAGCCGGCGGCAAATTTCTGAGCGACCTCTTTCGGTGTCAGGCCGTGGCTGTAAATCGCGACGAGATGGTAGGTGCCTTGCCACGGGCGATCGCCGGAAAGTTCGTTGGCCAGAGCCAGCTGAAACGAGCCGTTCCAGTTCGACGGCAGGCCGCCGATTTTCGCGGCGACAACGGATTTGCCGTCGACAAAGATCCGAGTCTGTCCGTCTTTGTCGTGGCTATAGACGACGTGTGTCAGTTTTGTCGTCGCCCGTTTTCCGGGAGACTCGACGGCGGGCATCCCGTTGGTACTGGTCCGTGTTGTACGAAGTCGAACCTGGTACTTGTCGCCTTCCTGCCCGAGCGTAAAGTTCCGTTCGCTGCTGTTTTTCGAAAGGGTGACAATTCTCGCCGGGCCGTCTTGTTTGGTATTGGCCGGTTGAATCCAAGCCTCGATTGAGATCGCTCCCGATCGACGAACTGAGTCGATCAACTTCTTCGGGGGCTTTTCCGACTGGATCTTTGTGTTGCCGCGAATCCTGAGTGTGCCTTCCTCCCTGTTCACGGCTTTGAGATCAGCGATTCGCAGATTGATCGCCTCGCCGACTCCCGACCGATCTTCGACAACTGGCCCGGTCGATGACTCGAAGTTGTAGAGGACCTGCAAGCCGCTGCGGACTCGTGTTTGCGGGCGGGACTTAGCGTCCTGAGCGTCAGCTTCGACGCCGACTAACAGCAAGGCAACGGCGCAAGTCAGAAGCGAACGTCCGACGAGGGCGACGCGAGTGGTCAGGTAGCGAGCCGGGGTCATGAGCAATCCCTCAGAAGCGACTTCCAAAACTGAGGCGACAGCTTAACAAAACCCGCAGCCGAATGCGGAAGTCAGAGGATTCAACGTTCCGTTTGGTGCCGGTCTTGTTGACGACGAAAGTCCCCTCTCCCCCGAAGCATGCGTCCGTCCGTATTCGCTGTCAGATTTCGGGGGAGAGGGAGCGATCGTGCAGCCGGAAACGCTGGTGTCGAGTCTCGCCGTACTTATCCTGGCCAGGGCCGATTGTTGCGGACGTACTTTTCGCCGTCGAAGCTGGTGAAGAATTCTGCGACGAGCGAATGGTGGATTTCGGCGAGCTCGGTGTCGGGCATCAGATTCTGCCCAGCGGCGTAAGTGACTGTCGGTGTTCCATGTACGAGCACGTGGTGCCACGGTTGATCACGGACGGGCTGAGTTTGATTCTTCTTGTACCACACTTCGTCGGCGCGACAGACTTCGTCGACCGCGACGACGACTCCGCGGTAACCATACCGGCGATGTTGAACCAGCGTTCCGACTTCGAAACGCTGGCTCTCGCGGGAGTCGTTGAGAGCGATCATGCGTCATCCCTCTTTTGTTTGAGGCAGCGTGCTTACTGAGAGGGTGACGTTTCGATCGGCATATTTGCAGGCTGGAACAAGCTCCGCGCAGTTCCGGCAACTCGAACGGGTTTTGACTATCGACTACCGGAACTGCGCGGAGCTTGTTCCAGCCTACGAAAAGATCACTCGCCCATCGGGTCCGCGCCGGACTGGCCTTGCAGGTCGGCAAGATGCTCCGGCGAAGAAACTCGTTTCAGTTCCGCCGTGGCCGTTTCGAGTCGCGCGGCGATGTCGAGTTCTGTCGCGTCACGTTTCGATTCGGGCTGCTCGACGAAGTCGGACAGCGTTTTGACATGCCGAGTCCACAGGGCAATGTCTCGACGCTGCTGAGTTGCGAGCCTCGCTTTGTACCAGTCAGAAGCCAGCAGGGAATCGAGCGTGAACATCGATCGAATTTCCGGAGCGTCCAGGCAGTGACCTTCGAACTCGCCATGCACCATGATGTGCAGCAAAGCTTTGAGTGGCGGGCAGGCTTGATCGATGGAGCCATCTTCGAAATACGCTTTGGCGACTCGTTCGTGAGCTTCGGTGACGTATTTAACGCCGTCGGCGAACGCGTCCAAGTCTTGTGACTCAGGTTTGAGGATTGCTTCGTCGAACACCTTGTTCGGGTTGTCGAAGACTCGCCCGGCGTAGTGACGGATGAATTGCGACGTGATGCGGTATCCCAGTCGGCTGGCCGGGATGGTTTCGCCGTTGTGCTCGAAGTCTTGAATCCGCTCCATCAATTCGTTTTCGATCATGTGCTCAGGCCGACGTTCTTCCGGACTGAGTCGGCACCAGATTTCCGGAATGAGCAGGCTGATGTCGTGGTCGACCTGGATGTTCGGGCCGATGTGGCCAGCCGGTGTTGAGAATCCAGCCAGCTCGGTAAGCAGGTAACTGACCAGAGCATTGTTGAGATCGGTAATCGGCAACACCGCGTTGAACGGGCCTTTGGTCAGTGCACCTTCGCTGCCGGCACCGGTTGTTGAGGGACTCTTGCCAGTGAGCGAGCACACAAAATCCATGAACAGCTCGGGCAGTTCCTGGTAATGGATCGGGTTGTAAACGGCGAGCGGTCGAATGCCCTTTTTGTAATCGGGTGGGTTGTTACGGCGGCCAAACAGAACGGCATGCACCGGGATGTGGACGGGGTCGTCCTTCGGCACGGCTCGGAAAAGTCGCACGCCCATTTCCGCGACATGATTCGGCATCGCGTCGATCATGTCCGGGCGATTCTGCAGGTATCGTGGATTCTTGCTGGGTTGCCCATCGATCATGCGCGGTGTCGCCGAGCAAACAACATAGCCGTGTTCCGAATCCTGCATGTCCCGCATCAGTTGCTGCATCGGCTCGGTGAACTTACTCAGGTCGACGGCGTGGTCGCAGATTTCGTTGACCTGCTCCTGCGACAGCGGTTCAAAGTTGACGATGAAATTGTCGTCGCGAGCGAGGTCCGATTCGCACTGCTTGTCGAGACCTCGATGGACCGCGTCGTCTGGTCGCTGGAAGAGTCTGAATTCGCAGTTTTCGACGAACTTGTAGCTGTTTGCCGGAGCGGTAACCTTGCCGACGCGACTGAGCTTTCGGCTGGGAACGACGACCGAAACGCTGATATCGTCTTCGGTCTGTATCTTCTCGGCGGCGGCGAAATCCTGACGAAGTTTGTAGGTCCGCCAGCTGTTTTCTCCGACAAAGCCGACTCGCAGGTAATCGCCGACAAGCTTTCGCCCGTTGTACTTCAGCTCGTGGCCGGGCGAGCCGTTGACGATGTCGACGGTAAACGCGTCTCGCCAGTTGGCGTCGGCGTTTCCGCGATGGAATCGTTTGATGATAAACACGAGGGCGTAGATGTAGCCGGGGATCGACCTCAGCCAGTCGTTGTACTCTTCCGTGTAATCGACGGAGGGAGTCAGCAGTTTGATGACGCTGCCGAGAGATCTATCCTCGGCCAGAACCATTCGACTTGGCCGACTTGCATAGTCCGGCTGGACCGTTCCATCGGGCAGCCAGCGGTCTGAGTAGTTCTTGTCAAAGATTTCCTGAACAAGGTCGAGGTCACGCTCGACTTCGGCGACAAAGATTGGACCGTAGAGGACGTAGTCGACGACCGACTTGCTGATTTCGCTCTTCCCGCCGCCGCTGACCGTACAGGGTTTGTGGCAGAAGACGCCTTCGAACATTGTGCCAATAAGACGCCACGTTGGAGCCGCCGGGTGTTTCTTCAGTCGGAATCGGTAGCCCGAAGGCAGCATGTAAACTTCGTCCGGCTGCAGAGGCAGCGACTGTTCGCCAGCGTCGTTGGTCCAGGTAATCTTCTGGCCGTGAACTGTGGCCTTTGAGTTTTCCGGTATGTAAACGAGGTTCGGGAACTTTCGGTCGCGCGCAAAGCCCGCAGGATCGACATCAAGCAATTCGTCGCCGTAGTCATTCACAACGTCTGCGAAAGTTCTGTCATTGTGGCGTCGCTTTTTCGCGTTGAACTCGTCGCCCAGGTTGACACTCGCAAAGGCAATGGCACCCCCGGCGTGTTCTTCTTCGACGCCGCCGAACAGATTTGCCGCATAACTGATCTGAGTTTTGACTTCCTTCTTACAATAGCCAAAGTAGTTGTCCGCGATCAGCGTGACGATGACGCCTTCGGTCGTGCGGCAGGTGAGTTTGAACGGTGTGCCGCCGTTGTAGAATTCGTCTTCCGACTTCCAGCACATGCCGTCTTCACGCTGTCGTTCCGTAGCATCGTCGTAGTGTGGGAGTCCGACGTCCTTCTTGCGAAGTGTCAGCAGATGCGGAGCCAGGATCACGCAGCCGGTGTGGCCGGTCCAATGATCGATATCCAGCCCGGCGTCATTCGTCGGCAGAAACGGGTCGCCAGCGTTACCGAAGATCGATTCGACAAAGTCCAGATTGCTAACCAGCGAACCCGGCGCGAAGAATCGGATCTCCATGCGTTTTTCGGAACAGACGCCTTGAACTTCGGGGCAGACCAGCGGTCGAAGCAGCAGGGAGACGAACGCTCGTGCTGGTTGCGGACCGGTGGCTGTAAAAGGAAGCTCAAGCACGTCGCCCGGAGCGTCGAACGCTGCTTTGAAAAGCGCGGCGAATGTGACCTGCGGGACGGCTCGCTTGTCACGAGGAATCGGCAGGCCGCCTTCGGTGACGTGGAATGTTCCGCTGGTCGTGCGGCGATCGTGCAGCGGATTATGCAGGACGCCATTCTTGACTCGGTAAGACGAGACGAGAGGTGTTTCGTATTTCGCTCGATCAATCGGCAGCGAAAGTTCGCGAGCGATTCCGTGACGGTCAAGAATGACGGTCGAGTCGGGGAGCCTCAGCGGATCGGCCAGGTTCAACCCCTCGAAGTGGCTGTCGAGGAATGCTTCGATCCGAGCATCGACCGGCGACCGGACTTCGTCCAGCCGCTTCAGTCTTTGGTGGTACGAACCCAGCAGCCGTTCGGCGTCAATCGATTGTTTCGCCGTGAGCGGAGTTTCCGGATGGGGCAGGCCCATCGCAATCAATTTCAGAACGATATATCGAATGACACGTTCGCGATCAGCGTCTCGGTTCTTGCCCGAACCTTCGGCACTGATGCCCAGTGACTCAGCGAAGTCCATGGGGATTCTTTCCGTTAAATCTTCTGATGGAAATTGTGGGTTTCTGTTGTCCGAGCGAGTCGCGCTGTTCAGCACGGTGGCTGCTGGAAGAACGAAACCGGGCGATTCAATTGACGAGGCGTGACCGCAGCGACTTCGATCGAACCCGGCCCGCATTTTCTGCCGGCGACATTGCCGCTGACAGATGCCTTCTGAAGTGAACCCTGTTCCGTTCTGATCTGACCGCACAGCGAAGCAAGTGCCAATCGAATCAGACAACCGGGAATTGATGAATTCCCGCGACGGGATTTGCTCGCTGCCGACGGCGTTGCGACAAGGGAAACCGACGATTCGGTTCGGCCAGCTTTCGCAACATCGGTCGACTTCGAGGTGCGGAGTGTAGCGAGTCAGGCGTCCGGTGTCGCACGCTGTGTGTGTGCGACATGCTGCTGAATTCGTTTGTAGTCGTCAGGAGTGTCCAAATCGAGCAGGATCGAATCCGAATCGACCGGTACCTTTCGGATTCGAATGTCGGGGGCTGTACGCAGCCAATTTAGTCCACAGTCGTGGGGAATTTCGTTCAGCCTCTCGGTAAGTGCCCACCGAAAAAACGCAGGATGCCCGTTTTTCTCGCCGTGC
This sequence comes from Planctomycetaceae bacterium, assembly GCA_047611045.1. Classification (GTDB taxonomy): domain Bacteria; phylum Planctomycetota; class Planctomycetia; order Planctomycetales; family Planctomycetaceae; genus JABMPE01. The sequence continues at coordinate 7,308 of JBLFXD010000316.1, forward strand.
TGAGGGATCAGGATGTCCTCGTCAGTTGTTCGCCAGGCGGCGATCAGCTCGTCCAGAACTCGGTCATCAAGCACGGGATGGTCGGCCGGGATCAGCATCCACCCATCACCCGGCTGAGGCGCGTGGCGAGTCTGGATCGACTTGATCGCGTGCTCAACGCTGGTCCGCATGTCCGGCGGATCGATCTCCGGCTGCACATTTTGAACGTTTACCGAATCCGCTGAGTTGATCGCGTTGGCGAGGTCATCGTCGCCACGACGAAAGACGACGACGGTTTCCGTAACGGTCGGGTGCGAGAGTGTCGTCAGCAGCCGCTCGATGACCG
>JBLFXD010000317.1:0-7621 GCA_047611045.1 Planctomycetaceae bacterium
CGTCGTCGAATCCCACTGATTCGCAAGGATCAACGATCGCACGGCCAGGACCGCCTCGGCATTGCCCTCTTCCCAGTAGATGGAGTTACCCTTGAGCCGAAGATTGATTGACCTCCGGATTGTACTTTCGATCGCTCCGCTCCCGATCGGCAGGCCCGCCTGACGGTATTTCCCGTACGAGATGTGGCTCGCTTCACCGTGCTTCTGCAGATAAGCGATCTCGGTCCAGAAGTCCGAGTCTTCTGGCAGGCCAGACCCGTGTTCCAGAAGTGTGCACACCACGTCTTTCCACCACCCTCGCTTCAGCTTCTTCCGCAACACAGCGGACAGCTCGCGGCACTGATCATCCGGCAGACCACAGCCTTTCACGGCCAGCCCTACATGATGTGCCGCGTGATAATAATCCAGGATGCACGAGACCTTGTTAGTAGAAAGTCCGCAGCGGCGACGGATCCATTCGAGTCGTTCCCAGATCCACGGAGCTCCATCAGACACAAACGCCACGCACTGGGCCCGTGCCGCTCCCAGACGCCACAGGTGGTATGCCACCAGTTCAGCCACGTGATCAGGCCCCTGCAGTGTGCCATCGATCAGCCGGAAGCTGTCCTTCTTTTCCATGCGACCGGATTTGTCGAACGTGAAGATCGTCAGCACTTTGGGTTCACGCCATCTGGTCGTAAACGATCTGCGCTTGCCAGCACCGCGTTCGCTGGCTGTTTTGCGAGTGCGAAGGCGACCGCCATCGATCTGCACCGCCACTCGTTTGCCAGCCAGTTCGTCTGTCTGTGATAACGTGCCCGCGCGGAACCCGAGCAGTTCCGCACGCCGCATGGCCAGCAACTGTTCGCCGAACTGTTCCGCGATCCGCCGCACAGTCTTCCGATCCAGTGTGATCCCTTGCGACTTCAGTTCGTCCCGAGCCAGATTGATCGAAGGACTCATGGCCACGGTCCGGGCCACCTTCTCCGCCATGGCCGGCGAACAACCCAGCGAGCAGCCCAGAGCCGCCAGTTCCGGGTAGAGACCCTGCAACTGCGTCTGTTGTGGACCCTCGTCGGCTTTGCGTTTCTTTGGCGGACAATACAGCGTGGTGACGAAAATGATGAGCCCCGACATCAACCGCAGGTGGACAGTGCGTCGCTCTGGTGACTTCAACGGCACGGAAGATTCGCGACGTGTCTCCCGGGCAGACTCTTGAAAGATGTCTGTCTGCGTGACGGTCACGAGTACAGCGGCGACCAGTTGGCTGGCTCCCCCGGCATAGTGTTCGGCGATCTCGCGTTCGACGCACCGGAAGGCATCGGGATCGTCGCGAACCCGATCGCTCCATTCAGATTGACGCGATTGCGTGTCTGCGACAAACATCTCCAGTACCTCAGCGGGACTGCCGATCACCGGCCCATCCGCTTCCATGCGAACTTCCATCGAGATTCCTTTCCCGCTCCAACTTCAACCATCAACCGGAACGGAGTCTCGATGTTTTCCCGCTTCACCAACACCCACGTTTTGGGATCACGCCCGTACGGTATGGCAATCGTATGCACAGATTAAAAGCCGTCGTGGTGGTCGGGTTTGCTTTGTTGATGCTCCCTGACAGCTCGTTTGCACAAATCGAGCTGATGAAGCGAATCAAAAAAGTGACGGAAGTTCCCGTCTGGCAGCATGCATCGCTTGGCCAGAAGGAGTCTCGACAGGTCTTGTGGATCTGAAGTCGACCGACCAGAAGACAATGCAGGCTGCTTTTGAACGGTTGGCACTGTCTCGACCGCTGCCGGCCTATGCCGATCTTGTCGTGACGGAGACGCAGAACGCTGTCAAACGGTCGAGAGACAAATTCGCAATGGCGATGGCGTTCGAAATAAAACGCAACTGGAACGAGGCGAAGCAGGCCGCCGAGACGCTGCAGGCCGCGAAGCGTTCAGGCGGATTTCGATATCTGGAGCAGGTGATCGCTGGCGGGAGCGAATTGCAGGCAGGCGTCGCCATACTCGCCGTGGCGTATTCAGGAAATCCGCGTGCCGGGATTGTTGTGGGTCAGTACTGGCGGAAGGCGAAGATTCCTGGACTGCGTGCGCTGCTGATTGTCGGTCCTCCCGCAGCGGACACACTGGTGAAGCAGCTGGGTGACGATGACTATTTCGTCGTCAAGAATGTCATCGAGGTCCTGGGTAAGATTGGCAAAGAGGACCACATTCCGGCGTCGAAGAAAACATTTGCCGACTCGAAGCCCATCCTCCGCCGCTCGATCGAAGAGTCGGTCAGGAAGATCGAGGCTCGCTCCACAGCGGAAGCAAAGAAGGGCGATAGCGGCACGAAAAAGAAGAAGTGAATTGGCATCGCCCTCGGTCGGTTTTTCGTTGGCACCAGGGGCAGAAGTCGCAACTTCGCGCGTTAGTAGCAGTACAGCGCCGCGTCCGTTCGGATGAAGAACCGCCCTCTTGAGATGACGGGCGTCGCCATGATTCGCTGCTTGAAGTCGTGTGATGACAGGACGTCCCAGTTCGCTCCCGCTTTCACAATCGTCACGACTCCCTGTTCGCTGGCGGTGTAAATCAAGCCGTCGCCGGCGACTGGTGATGCGTAGTAGTTGCCTCGACCTTCCAGTCGGCCTTGTTTCAGTATCTCGCCGTTGGCGACGTCGAGCGCGGTCATGATTCCGCCGTCCTTGATCATGTAGAACTCGTCGCGATAGACAAGCGGACTGGGGACGGTGGGAAGGCTCTTTCGCTGAACCCATTCAACGTGTGTTTCCGTCACGTCGCCCCGGCCCCCGGCTTTAACGGCCATCGCGACGTTCTGGGCCAGCTTGAAGACACGGGCGTGAGCGTTCCATTCTTCCTGGTCCAGCTTCTCGTTCTGGTTCAGATCGATGCGGAAGAATCGCGGTGTCACCGGACTGCCTTTGGGGAGTTCGTCTTTTCCGACTTCTTTGTCGTCGTTCTTGTCATAGGCTTTCAGAGCTTCGTCGAATGATTCCATCCCGATTCGCTCGCTGGGATCTCCGCCCGGAGTCCATGTCGCGACGAACAAGCGGTCTCCTCTCACGACCGGAGTGGTATCCACGATGCGAGAGAGCCCGTTGATCCACCAGATCGGCTTGCCATTCGATGGATCGTAGGCAACCAGCTTGAGTGACCCGGCAACCACGATTTGATTCTGGCCGTTGACATTCCAAACGACCGGCGTCGAGTAGCTACGAGTGAAGTCGTTGCGGTTGGTTTTCCAAAGTTGTTGGCCCGTCTTCGCATCGAGCCCCACGAGGAAGTTGTCGAGGTCATGGTCAGAATTCAGGATCAGTTTTCCGTTAACCAGAATTGGGGAACTGCTGGCTCCAAATTCGTCCTGAAACGGCCCCATCGGGTGGTCCCAGAGTTTCTTGCCGGCGAGGTCGTAGCACAGCATTCCGTAGCTTCCAAAGAACGCAAAGACTCGTTCGCCGTCGCACGCAACGCTGCACGATGCCGGGCTGCCCACTCGGTGAAATTGTTCCACCGTTTGCGTCGGAGCGACCTGCTTCCAGTTTACGTCTCCAGTTGATCGATCAATCGAGACGGTGGCGAGTTCTTTCTTCTCTTCGTCCCAGGTTGTGAGATAGATGGCGTCTCCAAAAATACATGGAGTCGAGTTTCCGGGATTCAGCGGGCTGATCCAACGTGGCTGAGCGGCGGTCAGGTCTGACGGCAATCCCTTACTGCTGGCGACGCCTGAGTGCTGACGAAAATACGACACCGGATCGGCAAACGAATTCGACGTCGACGCGATCAAAATCACGATGATAGAAAGGATTGACTTAATCATGGAACTGCTTTCGTGACTGGTTCCGTCGGCTGTTTGACTGCTGAAGATAGGCAGCTGCGAATCTTCCAGTTCAGCGAGAAAACCTGCAAGCGCATCGGGGACTCTCGATGCCCTGTTCGAAGTCCATCGTGCGGGTCGAGAATCGACGAGCAGAATTGAAAGGGCAAGGCAGGTCACTCCGAGGGGATCGTTCAGCTGGAAATACGCTGGAGGATTCTGTCAAGTTCGACTTCTAACTCGTTAAACCAGCCTTCATTTCTGGTCGCGTTGAGGACCTGCTCATTGAGGCCTCCTGCAGTTAAGCATCCTGTACTGAGCGACTGAAGTTCTGCTGCTCCCAGTTCCCTGGCTTGCGTCGCCAATGAGTGAAACATCGCGGTCGAGTACCTGCTGGCGACATCCTGAGAAACACCCCTGGACTGGATCCAGCGCGCGTTCGTCGCCACTAATTCAAAGAAAGTCGCCATGAGGGCACTGCTCGCCGAGAACGTCGAAAACTGCTCCTGATCTTCGATCGGAATAACCGTGCCGATTCGTGACAGCAATAACGTCAACTCGGCAGAGGGCGGATAGATCGGAATCGGTCCAACGCCCAACTCGTTCGGGGGCATGGGGACAATGCGATGAATTCGGGACGCGGGTTTCACCTTTTCCGCGATCTGTTCGACGGAAATCATCGCCGCCATGCTGACGATGACCTGCTCCTGGCGAAACGAAAGCGTGCCTAGCAACTCCAAAGTTTGCTGTGGCAATGTTCCGATAAAGACGACGTCGACCTTGTCGACAATCGCCTGATTGACTGATTCAACCCTGACATTGGGAAACCGCTTCGTCAGACTCGCGGAGCGGTGGCGGCTTCGTTCCGAAACAACCACGACTTCTCTGAAGCCACCGTGTTGAATCAACCCTGTAATCACATGCTCCGAGATTGCACCGAGACCGATGAATCCAAGTTTCACTGACACCCTCAGCTAACGTTTCAGGAGAACGAAAAATATGAATTCGAAAAGGGATTCGACGATCGGAGCGGTTTCGATAGACAGGCCAATTCTCAGGAGAGAAGTTCGCATGGTAGCCGGTGATCGATGATTGTCATTGATGCCTGATTTTCGAAGCACGACGCCGCTCCGTTGCACATTGCCGAAAGACACGACACCTGCCGTCCGATATATGGAAATGTGGACGCGCTGGCGTGCCGGGCGGGGATAAATGCCTCACCTTGGAGCTCGTAAGGAATCGTGCCCAATCCTGAGAGGGATGTGGATCGCTTCCGGAATTCGTTATCGTGAATCGTTCTTCGACTTGCCGGATCCTGTAGCCGGTAGGCTTGTGTTGAGGGTTTACCGAAACATCACGACACTACAGCGGCACTGACGCAGTTTGCTGCCGAGGATAAAAGACATCGCGAAAGGAACAGACATGGCTGAGATCACTCGCCGAACAGTTTTGAAGGGTGCTGGTGCGACGCTGGCGTTGCCGATGATGGAGTCGATGTTTCGAGGCTCCGCGTTCGGCGCAGACGCTCCGATTCCGGCTCGAATGTGTGTCTGCCATTTCGGGATTGGGATGAACGTCCGGGAATTCTTTCCCAAGGAAGCCGGACCTGATTGCGAGCTGCCGCGAATCCTCAAGCCGCTGGAACGGCACCGGTCGGACATGACCGTCCTGTCGGGCACGATGCTGGAACATGGCGGAGGGCACTCGGGCGACTACACGTTTCTGACCGGCGCCGAAGGTCTTACGTCCAGCGGCATTACCAACTCAATCTCCGCCGACCAGGTCGTGGCCGAGCGAGTCGGCAAGGACACTCGGTTTCCGTCGCTGCAGATGTCGATCAAACGCGGCACCGGTTATGGCAACCAGGGACTCGCGACGCTCTCGTGGAATCAGAACGGGATTCCGCTGGCCGCTGAGAACGATCCAAGTGCCATCTTTGCAAAGTTGTTCAAGGTGGATAACCGCCGCGAGGCCGCTCGTCGCAAGGACGGGTTTCGAAGACAGAGCAGCATCCTCGATTATGTGCGAGGTCAGGCGAAGCAGATGGAAAAATCGGTCAGCGCCAGCGATCGGGTGAAGCTGGACGAGTACTTTACTTCCGTGCGGGAAATCGAATCTCAACTGCAGCGTAACGTTGATTGGTCGACGCGACAGAAGCCAAGTCCAAGTGTCGACGGGCTCGGCGATTACGGAACGCCGATCACGATGAACAGTCGGAACTTCGACTACTCGCAGTATGCGAAGTTGATGTTCGACCTGATTGCCATCGCCTTTCAGACGGACTCGACGCGCGTCATCACTTACAACGTGAGGACCGAAGGCGGTGAAATCTTCCCTGTGCATGGCGTGTCGAAGGGCTACCACGCTTTGACGCATCACAACAACGATCCGAAGAACCTCGACGAACTGGCCAGGGTCGATGAGATCAACATGGGCTTCTGGGCCGGATTCCTCGATCGACTCAAATCAATTCAGGATGCCGACGGCAGACCATTACTCGATCGCACAATGCTGGCCTATTCCGGCGGAATGGGAATGGACCATTCGCGAGACCAGCTCCCCACGGCATTCTTTGGTGGCAAGGCGCTGGGGGTGAAGCATCAGACCCACCTGGAGCTTCCGGAAAAGACTCCACTGGCCACGCTGTGGCACACGATGGCCGACCGGATGGGCGTGGAAGCCGACTCGCTACAGGACAGCAACGGTCCGATTCGCGAGCTGATCGGCTGATGGTGTGTCTCGATTCCGAGGTAGCCGGAGTCGCGAGACATTCGGGAGTCGGATGGGCAATCGCCTGAACTCTGGCGAGTCCAGCTACGTCATCTTTTGGGCAACGCTTCATGAATTCACGAAAACCTATCGTAGCTACGCTCGCCAGAGCGTGGTCCGCCGTCTGGCGACGGCAGCTACTGCTCACGGTTGCCGCTTTGTCGGCGTCCATCAGTTTCACGATCGCACAGGATGGTTCAGCTGATCCGGCGGTGACTAATTCGCTCGGGCAGCGTCTGCAGTTCATCGCTGCCGGAAGCTATATCCGCGGCGGGCGGAGTCTCGGCCAGGGCGGATTTCTGAAAGACAACGTTGAGTACTCCGGCGAGGACGAGCGGCCGCTGCATCCCGTGCGTCTGACAAAGCCGTTTTACCTGGCAACGACCGAGGTCACCGTTGCTCAGTTTCGGCAGTTCGTCGAAGCGACCGCCCATAAGACATCGGCTGAGCAGTCGGGAACTGGCATCGTTGGCTTCGATCCTCACGAACCCGAAGAAGATCGTCGCGCGAAGTTTGGTTTCCGGCAGAAGCCGGAGTTCACCTGGAAGGCTCCGGGTTTTCCGCAGGCTGAAGATCACCCGGTCACGGGGGTCAGTTGGAATGACACGCAGGCGTTCTGTCGATGGCTGAGTGAGAAAGAAGGCGTCACTTATCGACTGCCCACTGAAGCCGAATGGGAGTACTCCTGCCGGGCGGGCACGGACACGTACTTTTCGTGGGGCGACTCATACAAGAACATTTACCAGCTCGCGAACATTGGCAACGTCGAACTCGAGAAGGCTCATCCCGATCGTGTCCTCATTCAGTGGCTGGTCTACGTCGACCGGGATCCCGGCGACCCTCACGTCTACACCGCTCCTGTCGGCAGTTACCCGGCGAATCCCTGGGGCATTCAGGACTTGCACGGCAATGTCTGGGAGTGGTGCCTGGATCAGTACATCGACACGGCCTACTCCGGATACAAGCAGCCGCGATATGGCGTGCCGATTCCGCGAGCCATCGATCCACTCAACGAAGATTCCTTCAATGACGACGGTGACTGGCGAGTGATTCGCGG
>JBLFXD010000318.1:0-7549 GCA_047611045.1 Planctomycetaceae bacterium
TTCGGCAAACACATGACAGCCGGCTTCGAGTGCCGCGTCGATCACCGGTGGGGCGAGTCCGGCCTCCATCGTCACGAGCGCCAGCGGTGGCTTTTCGATTCTCAGTAACTCGCCCACGTCGCGATACGACTTTGACAGTTTGACTTTGAGTATTCGCTTCGCGTCGGCCTCGTATCGGCCGTCCGGATCGCCCAGCACGACCGACGAACATTCATCCGTCGCCGCCAGCGCGTTCAGATAAGCACTCACGTGAGCACCGCCAGAGTGAGTCAGCAACGCAACTTTGATCTGCCTGGGCATTCGCGTTTCCTTCTGCAGCTCCTGCCCGAGTGACACGGCATCGAGTCACAACGTTTCTGAGGAAAAGGCTGGAGCGAGACGTTCTGTGAAGCATTCTGTATCGATCGGCCGAAGATAAAAAGAGCCGAGGCGACTCAAGTCCGATCGTGCGACGAGCAATCGGCAAGCGGTTCAACATTGCTCTTCGGAATCGACGAACAGTAACATGAACGATGGAAATCGTTCCCTGAACGATCCTCACCAGAATTGCCCCACCTTTTAATCCCTCCCGCTTCTGCGAGCCTGCCATGTTCCGTATTAACGCCGGAAAAACGTCGCCCTACTGTGATGGTCATAGCCGTCGAAGCTTTCTGCAGGTCGGCATGGCCGGGCTTGGAAGTCTCAGCGTGCCGGCGATGCTGCGGGCGAAGGAGGCAACTGCCGCAGCCGATCGTAAGGACACTTCCGTAATTCTGATCTGGCTGGACGGCGGCCCGAGTCAGCATGACACGTACGATCCAAAACCCGACGCTCCGCCTGAGTACTCCGGTTTCTGGCGGCCGATCCACACCAACGTGCCCGGCATGGACATCACCGAGATGTTCCCCCTGCAGGCAAAGCTTGCCGATCGATTTTCGCTGCTTCGATCGATGCATCACAACTCGGGCGGCCATTTCCACGGTGGGCACTGGATGCTCACCGGACACGACGGGCTCGTCGCCGGCAGCAACGACGGCAAGTACCCGTTCTTTGGCAGCATCGCGACACGAGTCACGGGTTCGCGTCATTCGGGAATGCCGGCCAACGTCGGCGTTCCCTATGCCATGAGCATCGGCCTTCGCCCCGGCTACTTTGGAGCGAACTATGTCGGTCGGCAATACGACCCCTTCGATGTCGGCAGCGATCCGAACTCGACCGCTTACAACGTTAAGAATCTGAACCTCGCCAAAGACATGACGATCAATCGGCTGGACGATCGGCGCAGCCTGTTGCAGGGTTTCGACAATCTTCGGCGCGAAGCGGATCAAACCGGAATGATCAACGCCATGGACCGTTTCGAACGACAGGCCTTCGAACTGGTCGCCGGATCGCGCGCTCGTGAAGCGTTCGACATTTCCACAGAAGACCCGCGACTGCGCGACCGTTACGGCCGCAACACCTGGGGACAAAGCACGCTGCTCGCGCGGCGTCTGGTCGAGGCCGGGTCGACGTTCGTCACTTGCCACTTCGGCGGTTGGGACAGCCACTGGAATCACCAGGGCACGATGGAGCGGCATCTGCCACGCGTCGACATGGCGGTCAGCTCGCTCTTCGAAGACCTTGAAAACCGAGGCATGCTCGACACGACTCTCGTCATGGTGATGGGCGAGTTCGGTCGCACGCCGCGAATCAACAACGGCGGAAACGGCGGCCCACCACTCAGCAAGGGGACGCCGGGACGCGATCACTGGGGCAATGTTCTGTCGGTGCTCATTGGCGGTGGCGGTGTAAAGGGCGGCCAGGTCGTTGGCTCCAGCAACCGTCTGGGCGAAGTCCCGCAGGATCGCCCCCTCCGGCCCGGCGACTTGCACCACACCGTGTTCAAGGTGCTGGGAGTTGACCCGAACCTCAACTTCAACAACCACGCCGGCCGCCCGATCCCCGCGATCGATCACGGTGCCGTGATCAGCGAGCTGATCTGAGCCAGCCAGCGCGTGCCAACGAGGTGGCGGAATCCTGGGAGGCGTTGAGATCAGCCTCGACCAGAACTGCGATCATAACCATTTCTCGGCGCGATCGCCGATCCCTCCGTGTATTCACCATGATTGGTCCATTCAGACCGGTCCGGCTCCCGTTCATCCGCTGATGAACCACCGAGCGAGCGGGACGGGAACTGCTCTGTGCGGTGAATGGATTGCTCCGCTGGCTATCCGCTTCTGCTCTAACTGCAAACCCCGGCGTCATGACCTGTCGCCGCTAAATCTTGTCGCGTTCCCAGGGGCTGTCGCCGGCGATGTGTTGGCTGGAGTCGACTGAATCGTCGAGCAGCTTGCGGACATCGTCGCGAGCGACCGACATCATGGTTTCGAACATCGCCGCGCCATCGAGCGTCTCATAGTTTCGAATCTTTCCGACGATGCCGTTGGCTCCGGTCTCTTCGACGTAGCTGATGAACTGGCCAAGGTCCGGAGTCAGCGCGACGGCTTTCTCAAGAGTCATCTGCGCAGTTTCCATGTCCGCGATCCGCGACGGAAACCACCGGTCGTCAATGAGTGCCGGGTTGGCCTGTTCGACCAGCACGGTCTCGACACCGCCGGCATGCTGATCGCCGCGTTCGGAAGCGAACTCGATCAACGGTTCGTGCAGCCAGCGGAACGCCCATCGCTCGACGCGGCTTTGTTCCAGGCCTGCGATGATCGCTTTGCGATGCACGATCGAGCCGTGCACGTCGACCACGTACATCGTCTCGGGACGCTGCCAGTCAAGCATCGCGTTGGCATAACCGGTGACGTATTGCGTCAGCAGTTCCGGAGTCAGGTCGACGCTCATTCCGAACGGCAGTCCCCAGGTCAGATGCCCGTACTCAACCGGTTGACCGGCGACGAAACCGTCGATCTCATCGACAAGCTGAAGAAGTACGGAGTAACTCTGAACCGTGTCCGTCGAAAGCGGCAGGTGCGGACCGTGTTCTTCTACGGCGGTGTCGACGCTGAAGGCAAGGACTTTCGGCGAAGCAACTTCAGGCAGTGGCCGAGGATCGTGAATCTCGACGCGAAGTCGATCGGAATGTTCTGCAGCGTGGCTCGACAACTCGAACAGTGGAAAGCACGCTCGGATTCGGACGATCATTGCATCTCGCAAGTCGTCGGTCAGCGCCTCGTGAAACAGCGGCGGAAGCAGCAGTTCATCGTCGGCGACGTCTGCCAAAAGTTCGTCGTACGAGGTCCCCAGCGAACAGACCGGCAAAACAAACCGAGACGAAGCAAGCCGGTCCCGAAGTTCAAACAGCGTGTACGCCGTCACCCATCGCCCCGAGTTGACCTGCTGCGGCAGATATTCTGGAATCTTCTTCATGCGGCTGCTCCATCAATTTCCGGTACGAGTTTGCGGCGGCTTTCAGTTTGATACACTCTCCGCGACCCCGGCGAAACGGTCCCGTTTCTCCGTGACCTCTGAGTTCTCTGTGGCAAAGAAGCTTCAGGACTGAATCGTGAATCTGTTTCGAGCAAGTTATATCCCGCCCTCACGGCGGAAGGACTCTTCGACTATGCGACTTCGATCATTCCTCGGTCTCACCATCGTTCTCTCATCGATCGCAAGCAACACTCAAGCGGCCGACGACGTCGACTTCAACCGTGACGTCCGCCCGATTCTGTCGGACCTGTGCTTCACATGCCACGGCCCGGACGGGAATACTCGCGAGGCCGAACTGCGACTCGATCAGGAAGCATCGGTCTTCGCTAAGCGGGACACGCCGCTGATCGTCCGTGGCAAGCCGCTTGAAAGCGAACTCGTGCGGCGCATCTTGTCGACAGACGACGACAAGCGGATGCCGCCGCCCGATTCAAAGAGGCAACCGACCGCCGCGCAGAAGGCAACTCTGCAGAACTGGATCGAGCAAGGCGCGAAGTGGTCCAAACATTGGGCGTATGTTCCGCCGGCGAAAGTCGCTCCGCCAAAAGTCAAACACGCAGATACCGTCCTGAACGACGTTGATCGGTTTGTTCTGCAACGAGTCGAAGCCGCAGGGCTGACGCCATCTAAACAGGCTGACGCAACAACGCTCGTTCGACGCCTCTTCCTCGACCTGATCGGCCTGCCGCCGAAGCCGGCAGATGTCGACGCTTATGTCGCCAGCAAGGATCCGCAAAAGTACGAGAAGCTTGTTGATCGACTCCTCTCGTCGGAGCACTTCGGAGAACGGCTCGCCATCTATTGGCTGGACGTCGTCCGCTACGCAGACAGCAACGGGTACCACTCGGACGAGGCTCGGCAGTCCGCTCCGTACCGCGACTACGTCATCAACGCCTTCAACTCAAACAAACCGTACGACCAGTTTGTCGTCGAGCAACTCGCTGGCGACCTGCTTCCCGAAGGCGGCATCGAACAACAGGTTGCTTCGGGCTTTAATATGCTGCTGCAAACGACCAGCGAAGGCGGTGCTCAGGCAAAGGAATACCTCGCCAAGTACATGGCAGACCGAGTCCGCAACACGTCACAGATTTTCCTCGGCTCGACAATGGGCTGCTGCGAATGTCACGACCATAAATACGACCCTTTCACGATGAAGGACTTTTACAGTTTCGGTTCCTTCTTCGCCGACGTCAGCGAGATCGCCGTCGGCAATCCGAGAACGTATCCGGTCATGGACGACGCAACGAATCAGGCCCTCGCCGATTTCGACCGAAAGATCGCGGGCGCGAACGGCGAGTTGAATAAGTCGACGCCCGAACTCGTCGCGGCGCAGGCGAAGTGGGAAGCGGTCGCCCTTGCCGATCTGGAGACTTCGTCAACGTTCTCGACATGGCACATGGTCGGCCCATTCAAGGCGGCAAGTTTCGACGAGGCATGGTCAAAGGACTTCGGCCCGGAAACGAAGGTCGATCTCAAGCAGGCATTCGGCAAAGTTAAATGGTCGAAGCAGGACAAACTGACGGACGGCACAGCGCACCCACTGTCCGGTGAGAATTCATCCTGGTACTTGCACCGTACCGCGACCGTCCCTGCAGTTCTCGAGACGGAGCTCTCACTCGGCAGCGATGATGCCATCGCCGTCTGGGTCAACGGAAAACAGGTTCACGCGAACAAGGCTCAGCGAGGCGTGGCGCCGGACCAGGACAAGGTGAAGGTTCAACTGGCCAAAGGCGACAACGACATTCTGATCAAAATCGTTAATGCCGGCGGAGTCGGCGGTTTCTATTTCAATGCGAAGTCAGTCGGCATTCCGAGCAACGTCATCGCGGCGCTGCGAGTCGCTGCGGAATCGCGTAAGGACAAACAGAAGAACGAAATTGTCGCCTATTTTCGAACCGTCGCTCCCGAGCTGAAATCGGTCCGTGACGAGATCGCACGACTCGGGAATGAGAAAGCTGCGTTCGAGAAATCCATCCCGCGTACGCTGATGACGAAGGTGACGAATCCGCGGACAATTCGATTGCTGCCTCGCGGAAACTGGCTCGACGAAACCGGCCCGGTCATGGCGTCGGCCATTCCGGAGTTCCTCGGAAACATCCCGAAAGATGGACGAGCCAACCGACTGGACCTGGCGAAATGGATCGTCTCACGAGACAACCCGCTTACTGCCCGGACCTTGGTCAACCGACTCTGGAAGCTGTACTTCGGCAGCGGACTTGCGACGCCGCTGGACGACCTTGGAAGGCAGGGTACGCTGCCAACGCATCCGGAACTGCTCGACTGGCTGGCCGTCGGACTTATGGACAGCAACTGGGACACGAAAAAAATGATCCGGTTGCTGGTGACTTCCGCAACTTACCGGCAGGCATCAAACGCGTCTCCGGAACTTCAGCAGCTCGATCCGTACAACCAGCTTTACGCTCGCCAGTCACGATTTCGCATCGCGGCCGAGGTCGTCCGTGACAACGCGTTGGCAATCAGCGGGTTGCTCGTGACAAAAATCGGTGGCCGCAGCACGTATCCTTATCAGCCAGCCGGGTACTGGCGGCACATGAATTTTCCGGCGAGAAAATGGCCCGGCGACAAAGGTGACGATAACTATCGCCGAGGACTCTACACGTGGTGGCAAAGAATGTTCCTGCACCCGAGCATGGTCGCGTTTGATGCTCCCAGCCGTGAAGAATGCACCGTCGAACGTCCTCGTTCCAACATCCCGCAACAGGCGCTCGTTCTGTTGAACGACCCGACGTACGTCGAAGCCGCCCGAGTCTTTGGTGCCCGAGTGCTGCACGAAGGAGGCGACTCGACACAGGATCGAATTCAGTGGGCCTTCCGCCTTGCTTTATCACGAAGAGCGACCGACCGCGAAGTTGCCGTCCTCTCGACCGTCTACGAAAACGACCTCAAGCGATTCACTGCCGACGGCGAAGCGGCCAAGGCGTTCCTCAGCGTCGGCGAGTCACCGGCCCCTGCAGCAGGAAACCTGGCAGAAGCTGCGGCCTGGGCATCAGTCGCCCGAGTCATTCTGAACCTGCACGAAACGATCACGCGGTCATAGCAGAAGTCCCAACCGGTTCCGGCAATGTCGATCCTGAGAGCGGCCAGCGAATTTGCTCAGCCGACAGACGATGACAACGGCAGCCAGACGCTGTTCGCGTTGCTGCTGGCGACGGTTTGTTCAATGAAGCGGACACCTTCCAGGCCGTCGTACACGTTCGGGTAAATCGTTGACCGAGGATCGCGGTCGCCGCCGCCGGCTCGCCAGATCATGTCGTCATAAGCGGACGAGTACACATTGGCGAAGGCTTCGAAGAAGGCTTCCGGGTGCCCGGCTGGAATCCGGCACGCCGCGTTTCCGGAGTCGTTCATGTGGGCCTGTCCGGGGGCTCGGTCGTAGATTCGCTGAGGCTGTCCGGTTTGCCGCAGCGTCAGTGAATTTGGTTCTTCCTGACGCCATGACAACGATGCTTTATCGCCGTCGATTTCGATCGACAGGTCGTTCAGTCGTCCGTGCGAAATCTGGCTGACCGTCACCATGATCAGCGCATCGTTCGAGCATCGCACAAGCGAATGCCCATAGTCATCAAGCTGCCGACCTGAAAACGTCGCCAGCTTGCCGAGCACTTCGACAGGCTTCAGACCACTCATGTATCGAGCGAGGTTATAGGCGTGCGTGCCAACGTCGCCGATTGTCGCTCCGGGACCATTCTTCAGTGGGTCATCTTTCCAAGTGCCGCGTTCGGCGGGTTTCTCGGGATCGACAGCCCACATCCATCCCTGGACATAGTTGACTCGCACCGCGCGGATTTCGCCGAGTTCTCCCGCAGCGATCATCTCCCTCGCCTGACGAACCATCGGGTAGCCAGTGTAGTTGTGCGTCAGCGCGAAGACTGCTCCCGTTTCTTCGACGAGCCGAACCAGAGCCTCGGCATCGGCAACCTTGGTCGTCATCGGTTTGTCGCAAATGACGTTGAAGCCAGCCACCAGCGCCGCCTGAGCCATTGGGAAGTGCAGGAAGTTCGGCGTGGCAATGCTGACAAAATCGACGCGTTCGTCTTCAGGTCGAGCGGCCTCGGTAACCAGCATCTCTTCCCACGACGCGTACGCTCTCGCAGGATCGACTCCGAATGCGAGAGCCGTTTCGCGCGAACGTTCC
>JBLFXD010000319.1:0-7546 GCA_047611045.1 Planctomycetaceae bacterium
GATCACGAAGTCGAGGTTCGTGCGTCTGGCTTTGAGCATTCACAGCAGACAGTCAAGTTCTCGGCCGGCAAGACGATCGACTGGCGGCTGAAGCCGGCGGCACCCACACGATTAAGGTTGGTGGATGCACGGTCTGGAAAGGCTGTCTCCGGCGCGCAGGCCATTATTTTCAGCAAAGGCATCGACAGCCCTTCGCATAGCGGCGGACATAGTTATGGCGATCCTCGAACGAAAAAATTCGCGTCGTCAGATTGGCGAGTCTTCGGTACGTCGAGCGCCGATGGGCTGCTGACGCTTGACGAGCTGCAGAAAGGGACTCGGTATTTGTTTGCGATTATCGCGAACGGCTACGGAACAATGTATGCGCCCGAAATCAGACCCGGTGATACGGACGCGAGGATTGAACTGCAACCTCCGATAGATCTCTCCGGACAGTTAACGGGGGCACTCGATCGACTTCCCACGGAACAGCGGGGAAAAAGTGGTTACCGACTTTCATATCGCAATGACCTGACGATAGGCAGCCGTCGGCACATGCATTCGCATATTTATTACGCGACGGCTGATGCTGAAGGACGTTTCGAGTTGAAGGATCTTGTGCAAGGCAAGGTGCAGCTGTTTCTTCCCGATGGAGCCCAGACGATTATTGTGGATGGCTCTCGTTCGGATCTCTCGTTTGAAATCAGCAAAGTAGTTGATTCACCCGCCGGCGGTCCTGGTACGAAACTCGTTTCTAAGAAACGCGAAGTGATTCTTAGACTGGCAGGAGCGACGGCTGACGCGCCCGCTCGCGGTTTCCTTTATGTCGCTTGGCAAACGCCGACCGAGTCTCAGAACGGCCCGCTGCCGATCATGAATAACGAAGTCCGCCTGCAGGTTCCGTTACAAACCAACGTCACATTCTGGGATCGCGACATCGTCGGGTATCAGGTTTCTGTCGACAGAAAACCTGTGAAAGTTGTTAAGGGCGACGGCCCGCAGATCATCAACATTCCCGCACAGCTTGCTGGCGGAGTTCACGGCACGGTCGTTCGTGCGGACGGGACGCCCGCGACAAACGCAGACGTGGTGGCGTTTGCCGTAAAACTTCCGAAAGGGGCCGAGAAGAACCGTGACATCAATCCAGACGGCCGTTCTCACAAAGCATCGTTTTTCAGGACGCTGCCGTTCGGCGGCAAGTACGTAATGCTGGCTCGTGAGAATCTGAACGGTGCAATGAGTTGGGCGGTCAGCGAGTCGTTTGTGATCAACGATCAAAACTCGATTCAGGAGCTCAAGCTGCAGATGCAGCCGGGCAGACGACTGGCGGTTCGGGTTCTGGGTAGCGACGACAAACCCGTGTCGGACGTCCCGGTGCAACTCCAGATCCGAGTGTTTCGAGCGGGGACTGAAGACGGAATCCTGTTCTCTCTTGAGGCGACGACTGGTGACTTCGGAATCTCAACGTTTGCAGAGTCCTTGCCAGCGGAAGATTCGCCCTTCGTCACGGTCAGGCCAGAAGTCAGAGTGGTGGGGCCGTCTGGGTACATCGGCTTCACCGGGATGTTGAGCGAATTACCGGAGATTGCACCGGCGATGTTTGAACTGCAGCTCACCAGGGGAGTGTCTGCCTCAGGGACGCTTGTCGACGCCCAAACGGGAAGACCGGTTCCGAACGCCAGAATCCGCGTTTATCCCGCGAACTTTGAGGCGGCAAACTTCAAAGAGAACATCAAGACGACGACCGATGCTCGCGGCGAATTCCGCTTCGACAATCTGGAACCGATGAAATACAGGGTCAACATCGAAGAAGCCATGCCGAAGGGAACGGTGATCATCCCGAACGGCGGAGGGTACTCGTTCAAGTACCCGAGCGGCGTGACTCACCTGTCACTGACAGGCGGCGACATCGACCCCGTCTTCTGGGAAGTGGAACTTTACCCTGGCGGAAGCCTCAGGCCAGCTCCGGAGTAAGGTCGCAGTTGTCGGGTAAGTTGAGGCCAGCTGATCTCGAACCGTAGGGTGCGACAAGCGGGCTGAATGGCAATCGCGGTGTGTCGGCGCGGAGATCTGAGAGCAATCCCAACGGCTACAAACTCCAACAGTCGCCCGCGCCGGCACACCAGTCGTTTGATTCGCTTTGCTGGTCACACCCTACGAGAAAATCCAAAACGTTACGCGAGACACTCCTCGACGATCTCGCCGTGGACGTTGGTGAGTCGCCGCTGGATGCCGTTGTGGTAGTGGGTCAATCTTTCGTGGTCGATCCCGAACAGGTGCAGCAGCGTGGCGTGGAAGTCGTGCCAGGGGATCGGTCGTTCGGTCGCTTTCCAGCCGACGTCGTCGGTTGCTCCGACGGCTGTGCCGCCCTTGACTCCGGCGCCAGCCAGCCAGCAGGAAAATCCGTAGCGATTGTGGTCTCGGCCGGGACCAACGCTGTCGGCTGCGGCCTGCGTAAAGGGGGTGCGGCCGAATTCGGTCGTAAAGAGAACCAAAGTGTCTTTGAGCAGGCCTCGTTCTTTGAGATCAGCGAGTAACGCGGCGATCGGTTTGTCGATCCGCCCTGCTTCGAAGCCGTGATTCTGTTTGACGCTTTCGTGTGCGTCCCAACTGGCTCGCGGGCTGCCGGCGATGGGGCCTCCAGAGTAAAGCTGCACGAACCGCACGCCACGTTCAAGCAGCCGCCTTCCGAGCAGGCATCGGCGTCCCATGTCGGCAGTCTTGTCGTCAGTGATTCCGTAGGCCTGTTGCGTTTGTTCGGTCTCGCCCGACACGTCACTGACTTCCGGAATCGAGAGCTGCATTTTTGCAGCGAGTTCGTAACTGCGGATCCGGGCGGCGAGCGCCGCGTTAGTGCCAACTCGTTCGAGGTGTTGGCGGTTGACGGTCGCGATGAATTCTCGCGTCGCGGCGTCGGCACCGCTGGCGAGTTTCCTGGCCGGAAACAGGTCGCGGACGGGCTTGTCGCCACCGTGAAACAAAACACCCTGATACTGTGTCGGCAGAAAACCGTTTGACCAGTTGGTCGCTCCGCCGTTGGGACCGCCTCGACCGTCCGGCAGTACGACGTACGAGGGCAGCTCGTTCGTCTCCGAGCCGAGGCCGTACGACAGCCAGCTGCCCATCGCCGGAAAGCCGTTCGATTCGAATCCGGAATTCTGGACGAACAGGGCAGGGGTGTGGTTGGCCGAGTTCGACACCATCGATTTCAGAACGCACAACTCGTCGGCCATTTCAGCGATATTCGGAAACAGCTCCGACAGCATCAGGCCGCTTTCGCCGCGAGCTTTGAATTCCCAGTCGTTCTTTCGCAGCAGGCCGACTTTGCCAAAGAAGATGTCCGGTTTCTTGTCGTACGTCAGCGACTTCCCGTGCAGCTTTTGAAGCTCCGGCTTGTAGTCCAGCGAGTCGATATGGCTCATGCCTCCGACAAGGCAGATGTGGATCGCCCGTTTGGCAATCGGTTCCTGAGCCATCCATCGAGGCTGACTGCCCGGTTCGGATTCCGCTCGGATGATGTTGTCGTCACCCAGCATCGACAGCAGTGCGGTTGCCCCGAGGCCTCGGGTTCCCCAATCGAACAGGTCTCGCCGAGATATAGCTTCAGGAGTTGTCATGGTTGATTCAGTTCTGTTTGGAAATCGAAGTTTTCCGGCAACCATCACCTCTCCCGCTTGCGGGAGAGGTCGGCCTCTCAGGGCCGGGTGAGGGTTTCCGTTTTAGAGGGATTCTGTCAGTTGAGTTAGAAGTCAGACGTAAAAGCCCCCTCACCCGCGGCTGAAACCGCGACTTCTCCCCCACGGGGGAGAGGTGGTATGCAAAGCTCAAACGGGCGCTATCAATTCAGCTATTCGACCAACACGAACTCGTTGACGTTGAACAGTCCGCGACAAAGTGCGGACAGGCCATGCTGATCAACCAGTTGCCTGGAAGCCTCCGCTTCCGCCTGGTCAGGTGACCGATTGAGAATCAGTTGCCATGCTCGATCGATCTGTGATGGTCGATCGTCGCCCGCATCGTTGGCGATGCGCGCTGCACAGTAGTCGGACATTCGCAGCACAAAGGAATTATTAAGCAGGCTCAATGCCTGCAGTGGCGTTGTCGTGACCGCTCGTTTTGGAGCAGCCGTCGCAGGGTCCGGGCAGTCGAATGTGTCGAGCAGTGCGCTGCGTCCACCGCGCGGAGCGAATCGGTAGATCGTCCTTCGAAAGAACGCCTCTCCGTCAGGATCAAAAGGTTCGTAGTAGGTGGTACCTTTGATCGGCACGAGTTTGACATCCTGAAAACCAGGCCCTCCCATTGCCGTGTTCAGCTTTCCCGACACGGACAGAATGGCGTCCCGCACTGATTCGGCTTCGAGGCGACGAGTTGTCTTTCTCCATAGCAGCCGGTTGTCGGCGTCGAGCTTTGTAGCGGCTTCGTTCGCCGCTGAGCCTTGTCGATACGCGGCCGATGTCACGATCAAGCGGTGCAGCGGTTTGAGTCGCAGTCCGTTCGTTCGGAAGTGTCCCACGAGCCAGTCAAGAAGATGCGGATGACTGGGCTGGCCACCGTTGAAACCAAAGTCGCTGGACGTTTTGACAAGGCCCTGACCGAAATGGTATTGCCAGATCCGGTTGACGATGACTCGTGCGAAGAGCGGATTGTCGGGGCTTGTTATCCAGTCGGTTAGCTTTCTTCGACGCTCAGCATCCGAGGCGTCAGGCGTTAACCCAAACGACGCCGAGACGCCCGACACAGAAGCAACCGCCCCGGGTGTAACAACGTCTCCTTCCAGTTCGATGTCGCCGCGAGTCAGGAATCGAATCTCGGCAGGTTTGCCAGGATTCATCGTGTAGATGTTTCGGTTTGATGAGGCTTCTGCCTGTTTGCGTTCTTCGGTTAATTTCGCGACTTGATCCTTGAGTGACGTACGCTCTTTCACATTTTCAGGTGTCAGAGAAGCGACGATCTGTTCCTCGGAGACGTAATCACTATCCGTGCCCGCCGAAGCTGCAACGGCGGCGGGCGAGAGAGCTTTGTCGTAAAGACTTGCCTTGTGAATACGAGCGGTGAGAAATCGGTTTCCGCCGCCGGGGTTGTGTCGCAGGCCGAACAGAAGTCGAGATTTGTTTGCGGCGTAGGTCTGCGATCCTGTTTTGCGAATTGAAGTTCCGTACGGCTGTCCGTTGCGGTATCCGATGATCGTTCCGTCGGCCTGGTAGACAATGGCAACGTGCACGATCCGTTTCGCGGCGTCGAGTTCTTCAGGTCCGTTGAACGATTCCGTTCTGACAAAACCGTTGCTGCCGGCCATCCAGCGACGTTTCTGACGTTCTGCGTAGACGATTGAGTCGAAGACTCCGCCACCGGTTGATTCCAAAGTAATTGCTCCGCCGCCGCCCTGGTCCAGCGTGTCGACCTGCACCCAGGCTTCCAGCGTCTTCTCATTCAGCTCGACCGGGACGACTGCCGTTTGAACGTACGACTTTCCGTCGACCACCAGAGCCCCATTCTCCAGCTTCGCGGAGCCAACAAACTTGCCATGCAGCGAACCAATACTGTCTTTAAGGTCGCCATCAAAATTCCATTGAGCGAACGGCTTCGGCGGTGTTGCACGTTTGACCGTGCCCTTCTCGCGGGCCGCCAGGATCTCGTCGCGGACCTTGCTGTCGAATTCGGAGAGTTTTTTCGAAGCTGCTGACAGTTCAGCCGCGAGCTGACGAACTTTCTCTGCCTCTTCAGCGGTTCGTTCGACCCGTTCGCCATGATTCATTCCGGCGATAGTTGAGATCAGCTGGTAATACTCCGTCTGCTTGATCGGATCGAATTTGTGATCGTGGCACCGGGCGCAGTTCACCGTCAGGCCGAGAAATGTTTGACCGACAGCGGCGATGACTTCTTCGAGTTCGTCCTGCTTCGCCAGCTTCTTCATCCGCTCGCTGCCGCCCACGACTGTGTTGTGAATTCCAGCGACGAGGAACCCGGTCGCCGCGGCGCCCTGCGGGCCTGGTTTGATCAGATCGCCGATCAATTGCATCCGGGAAAACTCGTCGTAAGGCATATCGTTATTCAACGAGTTGATCACCCAGTCTCGAAAATACCAGGCATTCAGGCGAGGGTCGTTTCGCTCGAAGCCCTGGCTTTCGCCGAAACGGACAACGTCCAGCCAATGCCTGGCCCAACGTTCGCCGTACCGGTGTGACGCCAGAAGGTCGTCTACGATCTTGAGATAGGCCGCGTCCGTCGGAGCGCCGACGAATGCAGCGACGACTTCGGGTTCTGGCGGAATGCCGATCAGATCGAAATAGAGTCGGCGAATTCGGGCTCGAGCGTCGGCTGGCTTTGAAGGCGCGAGTCCGTTTTCGTGAAGACGTTTTAGAACGAAATGGTCGATGCCATTCCTAGGCCAGTCAGTATCGCCGAGCAGTGGCGGGGCAACGTCTCGCACCGGCTGAAGCGACCACCAGTCGTAGCCCGCTCGCGAGTCACTGGTGTACTGGAGACGGTCGATGTCGCCGCCGCTCCACTTTGCGCCGGATGTGACCCAGTTTTTCAGCGTTTCCTTTTCGTTGGCAGTCAGCGGGTGTTTCGGAGGCATCTCGTCGTCGCGGATTCTCTGCCAGAAAAGGCTGACGTCTGGCTTGCCGGCCTGAACGGCGACGCCCGACTCGCCGCCATTTTTGACGCCGATCTGCGTTGCCAGGTTAAGCGCGCCTTCTGGTTCGGTTCCGCTGTGACATTCGAGACACTTCGCGGCAAAGAGTGGCGCGATGTCTTTTTCGAAGTCCGGTTCCGCGGCGTCCAGACGACCAAATGAATGGGTCATCAGCCAGAATACTGTCACATGAATAAGGACAGAGCAGTGTCGAACGAGCATGAATCGATCCCTGGGCAATCGTGACAATCAGGTCGGCTGGCTGAATTCGGAGGCGGCACTCATCTTAGCCGTCGATCGTAACGAGTCGTACTGTCCTCTTCGGTGCCCCGTCAATTGATGGGGTGTGTTCGAATGGCCCTGAGACAATGTATCCATCGGGCAATTGTTCTATTCCTGACGCTGAATTTTGATCATCCACTCGGCGCGGCCTTCGTACGCCTTGAAGCCCCACGGTTCGTAGAATGATGACAGCTCTGGTTCGCAGGCGAGATAGATGAAGCTGACACGCTGCAGCGACGGGTGATTGCAGAGGGTATCCATCAGTCGTTTTCCGAGGCCGTGCCCCTTCAATTCTTCGGTAACCATTACATCGTAGATCGTGGCGCGAAAAGCGAAGTCGGTCAGGACTCGGCAGAATCCCACAAGACGGCCAGACGAAACTTCAACAAGTCCCAGCATCAGGCTGGTGTTGGCAGCCATCAACTTGACGTCTTCGAGAGAACGATTGCCGCCCCACCATTGCTGCTGAACAAGAGCGTGCACTTCTTCGATCTGCCGCTCAGTCAGGTTCTCGACGATTGTGTAGGGATCGCTCACTTTGTGCTCCTTGGCGATTGGTCATACCCGGCGTGCACAGACGCGAGATGTCCTTTGAGGTTCGGTGAGCCAGTTCCGCTTGTGATGGCCGATTGACCGTCGGATGTCGTG
>JBLFXD010000320.1:0-7537 GCA_047611045.1 Planctomycetaceae bacterium
GAACACAAGCATGTCGCTGGCGACCAGGGCGAGCATTGTCTTTGCCCGGTCGGCGGCCATGCGAACTTGCTTCTTGCCTTGCTCGTCGAAGCTCACGGTCAACTCAGCGATCCCCGGTGCGGCGTTGAGTTCGCTGGCGATGAAGTGAGCCCTGAAGGTCACTGGCCAGTTAATTTCGGGCATTTTCACTTCTTCAATTTCAACCGCTTATCTCTGCTCGGAATCCAACACAGAAATTGTCGGATTCTTGTAGGATTGACGAGTTTCAGACTGCTGAGATCTTGAAACGAAAAAAGCCGCAACTCGTTTAAGAGTTGCGACTTTCGCAAGAGGCGCCGCCCGGATTCGAACCGGGGTATGACGGATTTGCAATCCGTTGCCTTAGCCACTTGGCTACGGCGCCATTTGAGTTGTCTATTGAGCCGACTCAGTCAGACGGATCTTCGGCATTTCCGAGCCCGGATCAACAGCTTCATCGTGTTAAACTATTCCGATTGGGGCAATTGAGCGGGCATGCTAGTGATCGCTCCCCTGCCGCCGCAAGGGTCTTTTCGGTCACTTGAAAAGGTTCTCACTGAGGCAAGGTAACGCATTGTGGTCGAAATAAATCTCTCCGTACAATTGACTCAATCCCCCCTATCGGCAAGTGCCGATAGAATCCTTAAGTCACTTCTTCAATTCGTGTTTCCTTGATCTCCGGCTGACGGACAACCTCAATCCTGCGGACGTTCGTGGCGGAGTGATTCCTCACTGATTTCATCGGAGATACCACTTCTTAGTCCGGGAGCGTCGCTTCCACTTACGAAAACCCGGGCAGAGAACCGTCTGCGATGAGTCGCCGGTTCAACTCGCTCTCTTCCTGAAGAGGGCATCGTCGATCCGGCAACGTCGTGCTGAACTCAGCCCGGCGACGGGGAGTTTCTCCACCCGGGCTCTGACAGTTTTGGATGTCGCAACTCAACCGGAGTTCGCTGCTTCTGCCCTGAGCGGACGGTGCAACAGCCTGACTGGCTGACCTGACATCGCTCGCTGACCGGCAACAGCAGACTGGTCCGGAGGAGCAGCCGATGATCCCACTCGTCACCAGCGAAGACTCGCTCAGACGACTCTTTTCAGCCCTCACCGAGCACACGTTTCAGGTCGACCTGGGCGTCGCCGATCCCGTGCTGACCGATTATCTCGTCGAGATGCTCGTACGCTTTACGCGGTCGGCCGAAATGTACCGCTTCCGAGACGTCGAAGGCCGGCGGCTGGTCGAGGTCGTCGACATGATCAGCGAAGCCGGTCAGCGAAAATCGAAACCGAAGCGGGAACTGCACCGACACATTGGAGACTACACGCTGTTCTGGACCGGAGTGTTTCCGGAAGCCCTGAACAACCTCCAAGCAGTCGATCACAAGGATCACCTGATCGATTACGAGCAGCAGGGTCGCGAGTCCTACTTCATTGCCAGCAAGTTCGAAGACGATCCGTACGGCGAAGAAGCTCCGGTGCTGCGACGGCTCAGCCAGGACTACGAGCTGGTTCGCTTCGGCCTGAATCGAGTCCGTCAGGACTGGGACAAACTGCCCGCCGAAACGGCCGCTCGTTACGAGTCGGATGAGAATTCAGAGAACAACTGACTGTAACATCGCCACTTTCGTAGGGTGTGACAAGCGGAGCGAATTCCAATTCTGGTGTGCCGGCGCGGGCGTCCGTTGTATTCCGGAAGCGTCGGCATTGCTCACAGATCTCCGCGCGGGCACACCGCGATCGACGCTTGGCCCACTTGTCACACCCTACTCCGTTACGAAACCGCCACGCAGCGCTGTGCGCGCTACGATGACAGCAGTGCTGAGAGTTCGTCGTCCGTGAATGTTCCGGGGCGTTCGGCGGCGAGACGTGCGAGGGCGCAGGCGCAGGCAGCGGTTGATGTTTCGGCTGAAAACATTTCCGCGAGGGAGTGACGCGGAACGTCTTTCAGCTTTGAGTGGTTTTCGAGAATCTGATTCGCCAGAAAGTTGCCTTCACCCGAAACGATGACTGCTGCGCACGGTGAGTCGAAAGTTGACAGCACGCGGTCGATGGCTCCGCTGATCCGTCGCCGCTGGACATTAGCCAGAAAATCGGCGACCGATTTCGCTTCGTCGAGTGAAAGTTCAGAGCGGTCGCAACAGAGTTGTCTGGCTAGCCGGTCATGAGCGCCGGCGATGGTCGCCGGACGACCGTTGGCTGTGTCGAGGTCTTCCGGGTTCTCGGCAAGGTTACCTTGAAGAAGGTAGACGTCCTGAGTTGTTGCAAAGAATTCGGCAGCCAGTTGCGAGTAACCGTTGCCGCTGACTTCTCGCTCGATTGGGACTGAATAAGCGACGGCGCAAACCGGCGTGCGGCGAACTCCTGAGTAAACCAGTTCTGCCGAAATGAGCCGCTCGGAATCCGTTCTGCCAGTCGGGTTGGGCAGCCCATTCTGCAGCGGGATGACGTCGGTCGTCGTCGAGCCAATGTCGAGTAAGAGCGAGTTTCCTTCCGGAGCGACTCGCCCGACAAACGTTGCGAGCGCGTGCCAGTTGGCGGCGGCGGTCAGTTGCCAGAACTCGCGAGCGGTTCCGAGATCAACGAATTCGCCGGCCGTTTGCCAGACGGCGATCTGCGTTTTTCCGACGGCCTGCTCGATGGCGGTGAGGATTCCATCGACGCCCTCGGCCTTTGTTTCGAAGCAGTCTGCCAGTTCGCCGGTCATGGTGACGGCAATTCCGGAACAGGGCAGCCAGTCGGCAATCAAATCTGTCAGAGTTTCCGTTAGAAGTTCGGGAGACTTCCACAGTGGAAACGTTTTCGATCGGCACGCCCCGTCGCTGTGTGCTGCCTTCAAGTTTGCGCCGCCGATGTCCAGTCCGATGATGTGGTTCATGTCGGGTTCTGTAAAAGTAAGTTCTTCTCAGGGTTGGATCGAGACGATTGCCTCGTCTCGGTCCTTCTCTTCGACTTCGACCTGGATGTCAAGAAACCGCTGGACGACTTCCAGGTGAGTGGTGGAATGATCCGACAATCCCAACGTTCGGAACCGACCTCCGCCTGAGCCCTGGCTGGCTCCGATGGCGAGTGGCAGGATCAGTTGATCGGCCAGGTGCTCACCGACCGGAGCGTCGCCTTTCAGGTAACGGCGAACCTGTTTGACGCATTTTTCGGCAACGGCTTCGGCGGGGCGACCCTTCTCGCCGAAGCTGGTGAAAACTTCGGTGACGTGTCGGCTTTCGATTTCGACGATCAGCGCATTGCCTGGGCCGCGAGCTTCCTGAAATTCGTCGACCGTTCCGCAATCGTGATCCCAGTCGCACCGGTTGATGACTCGCCGACATTCCCGTTCGCCGATGTGCCGCGGAAGATTACTGACAATCGCTCGAACGCCGCGCCGGACGAGGTCTCCGCGTTCCATCAGGTCCAGCGGTTTGAGCTGCTGAGCGGGTTCGATCGTGACGACAGCTCGGCCGCCGCCAGCGGGGTAAAAGCCGGGGCGTTCAAGCGTCATCTCGATCTTTGGTCCGAGCTGTTCAACGAGCGGCGCGTACGCTCGTTGCAGAAAGTCGAATGGCGGCGCAAACGGGTTGTGAGTACCGCCTTCGAGAACGATTTTTGACGGACCATCGGCAATCATCAGCGCAGGGAGAACCGTCTGGAGAACGAGCATCGTGCTGCCCGCAGTGCCAATGTTGAATGAGTAGTCACCGGCAGTCAGTTCGTGGGGCCGGAAAGTGACTTTGTTCGAGCCGAGCGAGTCTCCCTCGACGTCTGCATTGCCAATCTGCGCAGCCGCCTGAAATGCCGTCAGGTGTTGGCGCATGAGCCCCGGTCGGGACCGCTTCGCACGGATATTTTCAATCGTGACCGGTTTGCCCGTGACAAGAGAAAGCGCAAGCGACGATCGAACAATCTGTCCGCCGCCTTCGCCTTGTGAACCGTCGATCGTGATCATGTTTATCAGGCTACTGGGTTGTTCGTGAAGAATCTCGCGCAGGGCGCGGAGGAATAGACGAGGAGATGATCTTTTGAAATCTCTGCGGCTCGGCGCGCGAATTGAGAACTTACCAGACAACGCCAGCGGGATTCTGGTTACAGGTAAAAGCCTCCGATCACAATTCTTTCTGGTCTAGCGTCGACAGAAAACGCTCATGCTCCACGCCCGAAAATTGTCCACGATGAAGAATCTTCTATGGCGAGTCTTCGGCGATTGTGACCTCCGAATCAGCGAGTGGCGTCATCGACGGTCGAATTCCCGGCGAGCCGAGCGGGTACATCAGATGGTCGATTAGTACGTTTTCCATGATGATTCCTTGAACATCGTCGCCGTCAACAATGACGCCAACGCTTTCTCCGGAATCGCGGATCGCCAGCAGTGCCGTGAGCCGTGTTGAGTCAATCGGAATGCGTGGCATCGTGCGAATCATCTCCTCGTCGGTTCGCGAGCCAAGTTCCAGATCGAGCACTCGCACATAGCCAAACCAGTCGGTTGATGAGTCGTGACGTTTCACTGGAATATGCGTCAGACGCTTGGTTCGGGCGTATTCAAGGAGGGTTTCCCGTGACGCGGACTCGTCTTCTCCGAGAATTGTCGGAGTCTCGATCATAATCTCGGAGATCGGTCGCGTGGCGTCGTGCAGTAAGCCATGCACGAGGATTCCCTGCTGATTGGTCAGGACTCCGTGCTCGTGTCCCTTGCTGAGAACTTGAATCAGGCGGTGTCGACCGAGCAGGAAGTCGACCTGGTTGGACGACGAAGAGCTGAGCTTTTCCAGCAGGCGGGCGATCCAGACTAAAGGCATCGAGGCCGGCAGAAAGAACCGGTAGAACCATTGGAACAAGCCGACGTTGCTGCGAAGCAGTTTGGTGGGGGCTCGAAAGTAAAGGTTCTTGGGCATCAGCTCGCCGAAGACAAAGATCACCGGAGCGATGAGCAATGTCGCTCCGACTTCGACAACACTGCTGGGCGCATGAATAAACGCTTCGGCTCCGAGGCCGATTGCAATCGTGGTCAGGTAGTTGGCAATGTTGTTGCCGACGAGCGTCGTAGCGACAAAGAATTCCGGATTCTGAACAAACCACAATAGCCGCTTCGCGATCGGGTCGCCGGTGTGTGCGTCGATGCTCAACCGCAGAAAACTGACTCGGTAAAAGCCGGTTTCTGAGCCGCTGAAGAATGCGGACAGACGCACTCCCACGACAAACAACGACCCGGCAATTGCCAACAGCAGCCAGAAATTCATGCGTTGCTTAACTGCCTTTCCCGTCGGCTGGTGACTGAGGTGTGACAAGCACGAGGAAGTGCTGTCGGGACGTCATTTCGACAATCGTTAACTCGTAGCTCTGCCAGTGGCACTTGTCGTCGAGTTCCGGCATACGCTGAAGTTGCTCGTGGAAGATTCCGGCGACGGTGACCTGGCCGTCGACTTCGGGTTCGAACCCGATGTTGAGGCGGCGGCTGAGGTAACGCAGCGACGTCATCCCATCGACGTGCCAACTGTCTGGCCCGACAACAAGGACTGGATCGCGCTGGAGGACTCGCCGAGCTCGGCTGGGTTCGGCAGAGACGATTGAGTCGACGATGTCTTCGTAGGTGACGACGCCGATCGTCTCGCCGTATTCGTTAATGACTGAGGCCAACGACAATGACGCATCCTCCAACCGTTGCAGAACCTGCGCGACGGGAGCGCACCAGGGAACGTGGATGACGTCTTCGGCGGCGTCTTCAAGGTTCTGCCGGGCCAGGACGGTGAAGCTCGCCAGCGGAACGGCTCCGACCACGTCGTCGCCTTCTTCGGCCAGGATCACCAGATAGTCAGCGGGGATTGGTGTGTTGGCCAAATCGGAAAGATGGACCGGCGCGGCGATGGCTCGGTAAGTTCCGCGAGGACGCATGACTTCTTCAGCCTGGATTTCAGACAGGTTCAGAATGTTGTGCAGCACCTGCCGCTCCTGCAGAAGTACCGACTTGTTCCCGGCTGAGTTCTCGATGGCCTGTTCGAGATCTTCCGGATGCAGATACTGCTCGCGCTTGATTTCCGGCCAGAACACTCGACGGAGAGTCCGTGTGACGGATCCAAAAGTTGGAGCCAGCGGGTCGAAGATCTGAACTGCAAACGCAAGCGGAAAGCTGACCAGCCGAGCGAGCGGCTGACGGAACATCACCGCACTGCTTTTCGGGACGACTTCGCCGAACACGATCATCAGGCTGAGATTCAGAAGCCCGAACACCCCGGCCGCAGTGTTGTTACCCGTTGACATCAGCTTGCCGGAGATTACGACTCCGACAGCGAAGAAGGTCAGGTTAATCAGCAGGTTCCAGAACAGGACTGCGGTCAGTAACCGATCGGGCTGTTTGAGCAGCGCGACGACGATTCGCTCGCTGGGACGGTCGTTGCGCTGAAATGCCTGGATTTCTTCCGTCGAGAGAAAGAAGAGCGCCGTTTCGCTGGCCGAGAAAAATCCCGAGCCGATCAGCAGGCATAGCATCGCCGACATAAGTAAGAGCGTGTCGGGATTCTCAAGCAGTGCCTGCATTTTTGGTGACTGTATCAGCCCTTGTCGGAAGTACTTCGGCCCAGCGCGACGTCGAATTCACTGACCGCGGGAACCAGCATCGCCAGCGTTGTGAATCCGTAAGCTGCGGCGATCGCAAGTGAAACTCCGAGTGTACCGCCGAGCAAGAATGTTGTAATGGCGTAAAACGTCAGGACAGGAAGCAGACCGCCAGCCATCCATAAGGCCGGTGACGGATTTCGATAAGTCAGCGATTGACCCAGTCCGAGACTGCCGACGCCGATGAACAGGATGAAGGCGCCGATCTGGTTTCCGAAGGAGCCGCGAGTTTCGACCAACAGAATCATCAGGATGAAGATCCCAATGAAGAGGAAGAAGATTGTTCCCATGCTGTTGGCAATGGCCTGGCGGGAGCTCCAGAAAACGAGCCCCGAATGCAGGCCGAGCATCGCGGCAAACGCGACGAGCGACAGAAAACCGATGCCCAGGTAGATGCCGTTTTCGAGCGACATCGATCCTTCCGCGACGAACCATGCGGCGATAGTTAGCGGAATCAGGGCCAGCTCTTTCGTGTTGTAGAAGACGCCGCCGAGTTTTCCGTAGACGAACTCTTTCGCGGAGATGTCCGTGGCGACGAGCAGGTCGAGAGTCTGTCCGTCGCGTTCGCTGGTGATCGAAGTCGCGGCTTGCGCGTTGATCAGCATCAATCCGAGAATTCCCAGGCTGACGAAAGCGAACACGGGTTTTGAGACCATGCCGAGGATCAGTTCGCCCGAGTCGCCCGACAGCATCGCACTGTAAAAGATCGTCGCAGCCATCAGCAGGTAAGCCAGCTTGATGAACACGACTCGCCGTCCGTACGCGCGAGTTCTCATTTCCCGCCAGATGATCGGGTTCGACCAGATGCGGCGGTGACGAACCTCGGTCGTAGCCGCTCCGGATTCATCGGCTCCCGTTTCGGTTTCCGGCTGGATGAAAAGTTTTCGAGACGGGTTCCAGACTCGTAGTCGAGATCGGAAGAGCG
>JBLFXD010000321.1:0-7534 GCA_047611045.1 Planctomycetaceae bacterium
ACTTGGAATCTGGCAGTTTTCCTGTTCAAACAGGATGCCGCCGTTCTCGTCCTTGATGTGAGCGGTTCGAGATTCCCACTCGACCGTGTCGAACGGGTCGACGCCTTCCGGGCAGAAATGAGGCTCAATTTCCATCGGGCTGGCCTCGGAAACGACTGTGCCACTGTGCCCATCCTGGGCTTCGAAATCATCCTCGAAGAATCCCTTGCTGCGGTGCATCGTGCACTCTCCTTGTTCAAACCACACGAAATCAATGAACTAATCCTGAGTTCTTTCAGTCCCGTCTTGGGACTGTCGTGCTCAGCTTCCTGCCGTTGCCAGTCTTGAATTCCATTTCAACCGATCCATCTCTGTTTGAGGCCAACGACAGACGAGCGATCGACGCTGGGAAAGGGTGAAACCGTAGGGCTCGAACTTCCATGCGTGAGCGTTTCGTCTGCGCGCAAAATCCTCGCAGAAATTGAACGGGTGCTTTAAGAAATCCCGGCATGCTGGCGAAGGTGCCGCATGCCACTCCTTTGGTTGCCGAGACTGGAGCGTTTAGAAGATGAGCCCGCCAACAGGTTCAGGCAAACCTGGCAGGCGACTGAATTCTCCTCCGAGAACCCTCATGAACCGACGGTGCGAACACCGACCGATTTGTCATGAAAACGAGAACAAACATCAGGGACGCCGAGCTTGAACGGAAACTCTACCAGACACTATCGGTAGTGTTGTCGCCAAAATGAAGCCCAAGATGTAGTGACTCAGAAGCGAGCGGGAATCTTAAAACCGCCCTTCAGTCTGTCAACCCGCCGTTCGAAATTGGGCCTGTCTGATCTCGGTAATCAGCGCCGAAACTCACCGCTGTTATGGGAGTTAGCGAAATCCGAAAAATGGAAAAATCGTCAGAACCAGTCCTGCCGTACTCGTGTCGCCGAGCCAGTTTTGGTGCGTCTTAAAAGTGACATGTCGGCGTAAAGTGTTAATTATGTATGAGTTATCGCTGGCCCGATTGTTGAGCGTGCCTTCCGGTCATTGCCTGTTCGCCGTTTGTGTTCGCAACGGTGATAATCAGTTCTCATTTTTCGGTGGCGGCATTTTTGTACGCCACGATGGAGAGTTGTTGCCGGGACTCTGCGGATGAATCAGGCATTCTCAATGCCGCCACCACGGGCCGCCAGAGAACTGCGTCTTTCGACCTGCCTGGTGGTCGACCGGTCAAGATGCGACCAACGCAAAACGCCCGATTATCGCTGGTCAGTAATGTGACCAGCGTCAATCGGGCGTAGAGATTGTGTGCTCACGAGGGAAGGCGATCCGTCGCGATTTCTCGTCATTGCAAGCTGTTACAAACGTGCTGCGTCAGGCTGCTCGTGTTGATGAGCTGTCTGATTTCGCCGTTGCCAGGGCTCGCTTGGGGATCGATTTTTCGATCCGCCGCATTTCCAGTGCGAAGATGCCTGAAGTTGCGACCTGGATCGCGATGTAGGCAAGAATAACTGGGCCATGCAGAGCCAGGCAGGCAATGGCCCAGAGAGCCAATCCGCCACCCAGCAATGCGACAAGACTTGGAGCGTTTTTCATGATGATTCCACGGAAGTCATTGGGAAACGTCGAGTCACGAAATTATTGAGTGGCGATCGTCTGCGACCTCGTTGAGGCCGAATTCGAACTCCAGTTTGCATCGATCGAACAGGCAGGAGTCAGAGGGCAGCAGATGGTCCAGTATGGGGGCGCTTGATCGGAGAGTGATATTCTTCCCAGCGGCGACGACTAGTTATGTCCGATGCCGCTAAGGGTTCTATCGACCTCGCTGAGCAGTGCGATTTGCCTCGTTGTGCGGGGCAGGGCGGGATTTGAGAAATTGGTGCCGGTTCTTGAATGCGCATCCGTGCGTCTGTTTGAGCTGATAGTGGGGTCAGGTCAGCCGCGAATCGGCGAGGAAGCGAACGAATAATGGGCTCTCAAAACTGATGAAACCCCAATCGAGCGAAAATTGCTCGACGCCGTCGGAATCATCCATTTTGGGCTGTCGGTAATGTCAGCGAGTCGCCGCCGAAGTGGCTACAGCTCGAACAGCGACTGCGTCTTCACGATCGCGCAGTCTTCCGGAAACGTGTGGAACGCGTGGATCAAAAGGCTGTGCGGCCACACGTCCGTCTGCATAAAGCTCAGAGCCGCCGGAGACAGCCGGTTCGGCGAACTGAAGCAGTGCGAGATCGGAGCCCGCTGGCAGTCGTGTTGCAGTTCCTCGTGCATGTTGAGGAACACTTCGGGCGAGAGCTTTTCGACCTGATAGCTCATGTGATACGTGATCTTGTCGCCGCATTTGATCGACTCGTCACGGCTGCCTTTCAGCCGTCGATGGAACCGTTCATTGCGATCAGGCAGTGGCTGGCCTCGACTGGCGACGACTTCCGAAATGGTCGAGTCGCCGATCTGAAATGTCACGAGGTGGCCGGAGTCACAGATTCGAATGTCGGCCGAGTAGTCGGGCTGACGAATCTGGTCGTGCTTTCGAATATCGAACAGCTCGGGGTGGAGCGAACGCTCAAACAGGTGGAACATGAGTTCCGAGACGGCTGGTCGGACGAAGCTTACATTCATTGGAAAACCTGCGGACCCGCGAGCAGTGTTCTGGAGCATCGGTCAGGAAACTCGCCACGCGACGATTGTATCGAGCGTATTCACTCCGTCGAAAGCTCCGCCAACCGCAATTTGGCAGTTGTCGCATCCTCGGCATATTATCGGTTGATTCCGGGTTGCATCCTGTCAAACCGTTGCTTCGGTCTCTGGGGAGACGATCACGCTTCGACGAGCCGGCTGCTTGTGAACACGTCGTCATTCGACGAGCCGTTTTCCATCATCAGAAGCCGTTCTTTCAGGCCGATACCGCCCGGAGCCGTGAAGCCGCCGAGCCCTCCCCCGCTGCCGACAACTCTGTGGCAGGGAACAACGAAGGGAAACCGGTTCGTCGACATGGCTGTTCCGACGGCTCTGGCAGCTCCAGACGAGCCGGCGCGTTTGGCGACCTCCCCATAAGTCAGCTTGTTTCCCCACGAAATGCGGCGAACTTCTGAGATCACTCGCTTGCGAAACCGAGTCAGCGGCTTCGGCCAGGTCAGCTCGACATTGTCGAAGGAAACGGGCTCACCGTCGGCATACCGAGTCAACTGGTCACGCAGCTCGGGATTCCAGTCTTGAAGCTCGATGCGGGCGTCGGTCAGTCCTTCTTCGACGACGAAACCCTGCAAGGCCATGTCTTCCGACGGATGGCCGATCTTCACTCGAGTCAGCACTCCGTCGCGAGCGGCGATCGCCAACCATCCCATTTGAGTTTCAAACACCGAAAGATCAAACCGGGCGTCCTGAGTGTCGTCACAAGGCTCAGGCTGTATTCGGATTCTACGTTGCGGCATGGCTAAGTTTCCTTCTCGTAGTCGACCCACAAGTAAGCGGTTGCGGCCTCTTTGACCGTCATTCAGGGCACCGGTACACTACGCCGCCGCTGTTCGATCCGAAACTCAACTGGCCAACCAGGACGGACGACGTCGGCGATGCTGGCTCGAATCTGACCACTCAGATGCGGTTTGAATTTACGACCGCGACTGAATTTACCGAGGCGATCGATGAATCTGTATGCCGATCTGGCGGACGACTACTACTGCAACATGAATCTCAGTACTGAGATGGCGTTGCCTAACGGCCGCGAGACCGTGCTTGGATTTCTCGAACGCGTGCAGAAAAGTTACCCGTCATTGCGGAACTTCTTTCAGCGAGAAAACGGCGACTTCGTTCTTGAGCAGGACAAAGAGAGCGGACAGCAACGGTGGATTTCGATCGAGCCGCGGCGCATCTGCAGCGGAGCGTTGAATCAAACTGCAATCGAAGACGCTGTTGGTCAGCATGAACTCGTGCTGGAGCTGATTCCGTACATGCTGTCGGTCAGCCAGCTCGACTGCGAAGCCCTGGACTACATGATCGGCTTCGATTTTCTCTATCGCGGAAATCATGATGAACTTGTCGCCGACGCACTCGGAGTGAGCCCGTCCTACGATGCCTTCATGGGCATTCCTGGGGCTCAGGTTCTGAACTTTGAACCCAACGTCACTCTGGCATTGGAAGGCTCGTGCCGGCGTCAGGCTCGGCTGGTGATCGAAACCCGCACCAACGCGTACCAGGTTCGTCGCGACGAGTTTCCCGAAGAGCCGCTCAGCGTTTACTTCACGGTGAGGCAGTACGGAAGTCTCGGCCCGGACACGTCGTTTCTGGACTCGCTGACCGCGTTGCGTGCAAACAGCGAAGAGCTGCTTGAACAGCACGTGATCGAGCAGGTGATCCGTCCCATCGCTCAGACGATTGCATCCCGTTAGGCGTGACGAAGATCGGTAGCTGGTTCTCCAATGGCCGACATCGTCCTTGCCACATTCAACGCCCGGTACTGGCACTCCGCGTTCGGACTGCGATATCTGCTGGCGAATATGGGCGACCTGCGTGCTCGAACCGCGATGCTCGAATTCGGGATGAGCGAGAACACGACTGATGTCCTGACGAAGATTCTCGACCTGAATCCGAAGATCGTCGGCCTCGGTGTTTACATTTGGAACGTTGAGCCCACGACGAAACTGGTTGCCGATCTCAAACGACTCCGACCTGAAATTCAGGTTGTTCTCGGCGGTCCGGAAGTCAGCTACGAGACCGACGGAGTACGCATTGTCGAGCTGGCTGACTACGTTATCACGGGAGAAGGCGACCTCGCGTTTCCCGAGTTGTGCCGGCAACTTCTCGCCCGAACTCCGCCGCTCGAAAAGATCATTCACGCTCCGCCGCCGCAGTTCGAGCAACTCAAACTCCCGTACGATCTCTACTCCGCAGAGGACATTCGCCACCGCGTGATCTATGTCGAGGCCTCACGCGGCTGCCCGTTTACCTGCGAGTTCTGCCTGTCGGCTCTCGAAATCCCGGTTCGGCAAGCGGATCTCGAAACCTTTCTGACGGCGATGCAGTCGCTGTTTGATCGCGGCGTGCGGCAGTTCAAATTCGTTGATCGAACTTTCAACCTCAACCTGAGAGTCAGCCAGGCGATCCTCAACTTCTTCCTCGAACGCTACGAAACGGGGCTCTTTCTGCACTTCGAGATGATTCCTGATCGCCTGCCGGATTCACTTCGCGAGTTGATCATGCAGTTTGCGCCGGGCGTGTTGCAGTTCGAAATCGGCGTTCAAACTTTCAACGAAGACGTCGGAGAGCTGATCAGCCGGCAGCAGAACAACGAAAAACTCGTCGAGAATTTCCGCTTCCTGCACGACGAAACGGGAGTCCACATTCATGCCGATTTGATCGTCGGTTTGCCGGGCGAAACGATTGAGAGCTTCGGAGCTGGCTTCGACAAGCTCGTTCGTCTGCGGCCTCAAGAGATTCAAGTCGGCATCCTGAAACGACTCCGAGGCACACCGATCACGCGGCACGACGCCGAGTGGGAGATGGTCTACAGCGCCGCTCCACCGTACGAGATCCTCAGCAATCGGTTGATCGACTTTACGACGATCCATCGGCTGCGGCGTTTCGCCAGGTTCTGGGATTTGATCGCTAACAGCGGAAACTTCATCGAGTCCCGCGAGCTGATCTGGCAGCAGTCCGATTTGCCATTCGTAAGTTTCCTGGCACTCAGTGACTGGCTGTTCGAGCGTGAGCAACGTGCACATGGAATACCGCTAGCAAAACTCGCTCACCGGCTCTTCGAGTTTCTGACCGAGACCTGCAGCCTTGATCCAGAATTCGTCGCGCAGTCCCTCTGGCGAGACTACGTCCGAGGTGGCCGCCGAGACCGTCCGGCATTCCTGCGAAAGTTCGACCTCCCACAGCCCGACGACGCAATTTGCTCTGCATCAGCAGCCCAACGTCGGCAGACGCTACATGCGAAGGCGACTTCGTAAGTAACGCTCCGTCTGACAAAATCTGCTTGATCACGAAATATGATGACTCGAATTGGCATTCGAGCTTCTGAATGAGGATTATGGTTCCCGCTGCATCGGAATACGCAGCAATCCTCGAAGCGGCGATTGATCGGAGACTGACATGAGCGAAGACGACAAAGAGGCAAAACGAAAGCCTTGGGGGTGTGTCATTGTGATCGTGGCGTCACTTCCGATTACCTATGTGCTTGCGCTAGGGCCAGCCGCCTGGCTACATGCGAACTCCCCACCGTTCATTCAGAACCTACTTGAAACGGTATTCATGCCGCTTCTTTTGGTGCTTGAGGCAGTCGGAGAGAACGCTTTTGTTGAGTCGATTCTCAAGCCATACGTCGAATGGTGGGAAGCCTGACGAGCATAGTGATGGCGTTTTCAAGGTAAAACGACTGTCGACTTTGGCCTAAAAGGGCACGTTGTCTTCGTCGAATTCGGTTTCGCTCGACGGGTCGAACATCGGAGCCCCGTCGCCGTCTGCGGCGTCGCCGCCAGCTGGGGCAGCATTGCTGACTACTCGGAAGCTGCTGGCCTGAGCGTTCAGGAAGTATTTCACTTCGCTGGCGGCGTCTTTCTGCCATTTTCGGCCGGTCAGCTCGAACGTGATTTCGGCTTCGTCCCCGATTTTCAACGCGTCCACTGATTCACAACTTTCCTGGATGAATTCAACCGGGATGTAATTGGTGAAGCGACCGGTGTCCTGCTCCAGCACGACCGTGCGTTTGCGGAAGCCGTTCTGCCCGAACGTTTTTGTTTCGTCGATGAAGTGGACCTTGCCGCTGACTTTGCCGTCACTCATTGCCGGAACCTTTTTAATCCTGTTTTGCTGCCAGTTGTCCGTGGGTTTTCACCCGCCGACCCGAATGTTAGCGGACCAGACGCCAGCGTCGAGTCCTCGCCTGAGTCGAGCCACTTTCTCAGCCACGCCCCACGAGTGGCATTTTTGTCGCCATCACGGTGATCGTCAGGACGTTGGAATCGAGTGAAAGGCTGGACATGTAGACGATCGCTTTTGCGACATCGTTGACGTCCATTCTGGGTTCGACGGCGATCGAGCCATCAGCCTGCGGCACCCCGTCGGTCATCCGCTCGGTCATCTCGGTAGCGGCGTTGCCGATGTCGATCTGTCCGCAGGCAATGTTGTATCGACGGCCGTCGAGCGAAGTCGATTTCGTTAGTCCGGTGATGGCGTGCTTCGTGGCTGTGTAAGGCGAGGAATGCGGCCGCGGCGTCTGAGCGGAAATGGATCCGTTGTTGATAATTCGCCCGCCCATCGGATCCTGGCTTTTCATGACACGGAAGGCGGCCTGCGTGCAGAGAAACGATCCTGTCAGGTTGACGTCGACAACGGCTTGCCACTGCTCGGGCGTGAGATCTTCCAGCGGGATGGCCGGAGCGCCGGTTCCGGCATTGTTGAAGAGAACGTCAACTCGCCCGAATGCCTCGACGGTTTTCGTGAAGAGATTCTCGACGGACGCGGGATCGCACACGTTGGTCGGTACGGCGAGAACTCGGGATGAGGCGTCTCCCGCAAGCTCAACGGTCTTCTGCAAAGCGTCTTCGCGGCGGCCAGCAATTGTGAC
>JBLFXD010000322.1:0-7517 GCA_047611045.1 Planctomycetaceae bacterium
GCCGTTCGGCATTCGCAACTTCACCCAGTGGAATCGTTCCAAAGTCAGTAGCGTAGGGTTCGCCTCGTTTCGAGGTTCGGTTGATCGTGACCATCACCCCACTCGTGCCCTGCTCGGCCAAACGAACGGCTTGTTTGCCACAGCCAAACGCTTCGTCAATGTCCAGCTTCACGGCTCGATCGGCAGCGCACATCTGCAGAGACTCTGTCACTTGAAACTCGCCGCGCCAGCCGAACTCGTCGCTGATCATCCGGTGCAGCATCATCGCGGCGCTGGTCCCGCCCATTGCTCCGAACTCGACATTGCCAAATCGGTCCTGAGTCCCCGACGCGCTGACTGGGCTCCCGTCTGCATTGGTGATTCCTTCGCCACACACGATTGATACAAAACCGAATTTCTTCTGAGCCTTCTCGACAGCCGCCAGAAACTTCGCTCGATCAAACGCGACTTCGGGCATCAGGATGATGTGAGGTGGATCGGCGGCGTTCTTCTTTGCGCAGGCGGCCGCAGCAGGCAGCCAGCCCGCACTTCGTCCGACCGTTTGAAAAACGACGAACTGATCGACTCGCTGCATGTCACGAGCCAGTCGCCCGCCCTGCTGAATGCTTAATGCAACATAGCGTGCGGCACTCGCATAGCCCGGCGTGTGATCTGTTCCAAACAGGTCGTTATCAACCGTTTTCGAAACGCCGACTCCGGACATCTCGTAACCGGAATCGTTTGCGTATTCGACGACTCGGTGGATCGTGTCCATCGTGTCGTTGCCGCCAATCATGAAGAAGCATCGGATATCGAACTTCTTCAACTGCTTGAGGATCGGTTCGAAGTGTTCTTCCTGAAGTTTGAGCCGGCTTGATCCAAGCGCGCTGCTCGGTGTGGCCTGAAGTTTCCTAGTCGCCGCTCGGTCGTAGCCATCCAGATCGAGCAGGTGATTTCCCAGCACGCCTTCGATTCCGAACCGCATCCCAAACAATCGTCCGACTCGTTTGGACCTTCGAACCCCTTCGATGACTCCCGCCAGAGTCGAGTTGATGACAGCGGTTGGCCCACCAGACTGCCCAACAACAGCGTTACCCTTCAACATGCTGCACCTTTAAACGACTGAATTTGACGACCGGACATTCATCCGGCGGATACGAAACGGGCTCCGCGATCAAACGACCTCGGAGCCAGAAACTGCATTCACAACAGGACTCAATCAACGCCACCGTGACTACGAATTCAACTCACCGTCGGATTCACCGTCAGTCGGATCGTCTGCCAACCCGGCTTCCCGAAGCGCCTCGGTCTCGATGCGGCTCATTTTGACCAGGCTGAATGTGACACCGGAAACGAGCGTCGCTGGAACCGTCAGCATGAACAAAATGCTGTACATGTAGGCCCGCGGCTTCGCATCGTCCTCCTCGTTGGCCGCTTTGCACATCGGGCACGCCAGAGCGGTACCGGCCGCCGGAGCGCTCACTGTCAGGACCATCGCCAGGACGGGAATCAACAGGAATCGGGATGTCAGGTATTTCATAGTCTTACTCCACCGGCAGATGATACAGCATCAGATAAATCACTACACCCGTTATCGACACGTAAAGCCAGATTGGAAAGGTCACTTTCGCAATCTTCCGGTGACGATCCCAGTCTGCCTTCAATCCACGATAGATCGTCATGATGGCAAGTATCGGCACTACCGCCGCCAGGATCACATGGCTGATCAGAATCGTGAAATAAACGCCCCGAATCGTCCCAACGCCCGTGAACGGCTTTCCTCGTTGCCCGGTGTAATGATGCAGCCCGGCGTGGTAGGCGAGATAGCAGACAAGAAAAACGACGGAAACTCCGAACGCCGTCAGCATGACGTTTCGATGAGCGTCACGTTTGCCCTGCTTGATCAGCAGAAATCCGACGACAAGCAGAACCGTGGCCAGACCGTTCAGCGACGCATTAATCGTCGGCAAAGCCGCCAGCCAGTCAGGAAGTTCTGCCGCAAGAATCAGCGTCACCCGATCAATCTCCCAGTATTCAGTCGCCAATCATGCCACGACGTCAGTCAGCACAAAGTGCGCATAAGTTTGGTCAGTTATCGATCAAGGCATCGAGATCACGCCTCAAAAGTGCGATCTCGTCTTCCTTCAGCGAGTTGTATTTCCCGACGACTTTGCCAGTTGCATCTACCAGGCAAATGTTGGTCGTATGAATGATCTCCCAACCCGGAGTCGGATCCGGCGACGGAGCAACCGGCATCAGGAAGTCCTTTTGAATCATGTTGTAAACCGTATCTTTGTCGCCGGTCAGAAAGAACCAGCGATCCAGATCGGCTTCCCAGAAGCTGGCAAACTTCGTCAGCACTTCCGGAGTGTCGTGGTCCGGATCGACGGTGAAAGTCACGAGGTTGACGTTCGGCTCGGGATAGCGTTTTTGCAACTCCTTGAACGCCGCGGCGACTCTCGGACAAGGCCCGGCGCATCGAGTGAAAATAAACGAAGCGATCCACGGTTTTCCCAGCAGATCATTCTTCGACAGAGTCTGCTCTCGGCTATCCGTCAGCGCGAAATCACGAACCCCCTCTTCCGGCCACGTCATCTTGATTTCGACCGGCTCCGGCATTTCTGTGTCTTCATCTCCAGGCACATCGCTCGAATCATTGCCTTTGATGACGACCAGCTCAGAATCACCGTCGCCCTTCGCGGTCGTATTAGAGTTTCGCTGTTTCCACATGAAAAACAGTGCCACAAACACCGCTCCCCAAAGTACGAAACCAACGATAAACAAGCTGCCTCGTGAATTAGGATTGTTTGTCTGCTCGCTCATCACTCTGCTCTCGTATTAATCGAAACTACAACGCTTACAAGGACGAAAAATCCAGCCTGAATTACACATATCGAGAATCAAGCCGCGGGACCATCGGCCGGCTTAACGACACGACTTCGCGAACGAACTTTCTTCACCGCAACTCGATCACGACGTGCCTGCCAGACGGCTCCTTGGAAACACAAACCAGCAAAAACCGCTGACATGAGAAAACACATCCACAGAGATGGTTGCCCTGATGCAGACGCAGCAGCATTTCCCTCTGCCGATCCGTCATACAAGAGTTGTCGGATGCCGGCTACTCCGTAAGACAGCGGATTCAGCTTCATGATCCATGACAAAGTCCCCGTCTGAGCAGCAGGAAAGAACGCACCTGACAGCAGCCACATCGGCATCAGGAATACGTTCATGATTGCATGAAACCCCTGAATCGAATCCAGCTTCCAGGCAAGCATAAACCCCAAAGACGTCAGACCAAATGCGACCAAAATCATAAACAACGTGAGCAGAGCGATCTTTATGACACCCAGTTCGAAAATCAGATCATCAGCCAGACCAACGCGTCCCATGAGCCAGCCAAGGCCAACAAACATCAACGCTTGCACAACCGCCATAAAGACGCCGCCCACGACCTTGCCCAGAACGAGACTCGACCGCGAGACCGGTGATACAAGTACTCCCTGAAGAAAGCCTTCATGCCTGTCTTCGATGATCGACATCGCCGAGAAGATTGCGGTGAACATCAGAATCAGAGCGGTGATACCCGGCAGAAAGTATGCCCGGTAACTCATTGTCCCCGTCATCCAATCGGGAGTTTGAAACGAGTCGTGCAGGCCGGCGCCAAACAGCACCCAGAACATGACTGGAGTCGCTAACGCGCCAATCAGTCGCGACCGCTGACGCAGGAACCGAGTGATTTCGCGACGACTCAACGTCCACACGGCAAGCCACGCCTGGGGGCTGCATTTGGACGTTGATGTTGAACTGGCAGGTTGACTCACGATAGATCCGCAGACTCTTTGACAGGCATCGGAAACAGTTCGAAAAACGAAGAATCACTCGTGAACAGACTCGGCAAACCGTGACCCTGTCTCCATCAGAAATACGTCCTCAAGCGTCGGCTTTCCCAACGAGATCGACCGAATGTCATCCGAAAACCGTTCCATGATTTGCCCAAACAATTCCTGACCGTTCGCCTGATGAATTCGGAGCGTCTCTCCAACTCGTTTGGATGCAACGCTTAGTTCACTCTCCAAACGACTTTTCAAAACATCCGGCTGATCAGCGACGATTGTCAGACACTCACCCGGAATGCGGCTGCGAAGTTCCGAGGGGCTGCCCTTTGCCACAACCTTGCCCAGATGCAAAAGAGCCAGTTCGTCGCAGCGTTCAGCCTCTTCCATTAAGTGAGTTGTCACAACAACCGTTACGCCTTGCTCGGCACGAAGCTGTTCGAGGCTCGCCCAAAGCTCGTGACGAGCTCCGGGGTCCAAGCCTGTCGACGGTTCGTCCAGCAGCAACAGCGACGGACGATGAATCAGGCACTTGGCCAGCTCGACCCGTCGTTTCAATCCGCCAGACAAAGTGTCGACAATATCCGCTTGCCGATCCGCCACTCCAAACTGAGCCAACAGCTCCTCAGAAGTATGACGCAGTTGCTCGCCCTTAAGTCCGAACAGATGGCCCTGGTGAATCAGATTCTCAAGAACAGTAAGACGGCGATCCAGTCCCGGCGTCTGAAACGTGACGCCAATCTGCTCGCGATATGCAGAAGAGTCTTTCTGAATGTCATACCCAAGTGCAGACACAACGCCCGACTGCATCGGCAAGATAGTGCTCAGAATACTGAACAGCGTTGTCTTGCCCCCGCCGTTCGGCCCCAGAAAGCCAAAGATCGCACCGGACTTGACAGAGAAGCTCACTGAGTCCAGCGCAAGACGCTCACCGTATCGAAACGATAAATCATCAACGCGAATTGCTACTGACTCGTCCACCGTAGCTCCAGCAACAGTTTGCGACTGCTCAAAAGGTACGCAGCTCAACAAAAGAAAAGCCCGGCCTCATCATCAAATGAGGCCGGGCCTGTCATCAAATTCTCAACCGCATTGACTCACACCGCAACCGCCTGGCGAGGCGACGTTCAGTGATGCGACGACGCCGAGGAGTCGTCACCGTCTGCAGCCTCACCGTCTGCAGCCTCACCGTCTGCAGCCTCACCGTCTGCAGCCTCACCGTCTGCAGCCTCACCGTCTGCAGCCTCACCGTCTGCAGCCTCACCGTGGAAGTTCCCTGCAAACCCGTTCTTGACGGGGTTCTGCGGAACGTCAACATCGTAGTAATGAACGGCAACGTCCGGAAACAACGCCAACGGCAAGCCGACAGCCAGAATAAAAGTCGGGGCAAGCAACACGTACTTCCAGTTTCGCTCAAACTTCAAGTGCATGAAGTAAAGCATCACGCAGGACGCTTTCATCGTTGAGATTGCCAACACAGTCACTGCGAGCCAACCCGGACCTGGAAAACTGTCCTTAAGCTCATCCGCGATCCAGGATAACCCTGTGCAGACGATGAGGATCATAAAGATGAATTTGTAGGGGGGATGGTGATGTTCTTCGTGGTTTTCCATCACTCATTCTCTTCTGTGTCTAGAGCTTTGATTCGAGAGTTGCTGAGGAAGGAACAACAGTTTCTCTCGCGTTGTTCGAGGTTCAGCTTCGATAATTGACTCGTCAGGAAAAGTCGACGATGTACAGCAATGGGAACAGGAAGATCCAGACAAGGTCAACGAAATGCCAGTAAAGGCCGCTGTTCTCGATGAAGTCGATCCACTTTTCATCGAGCTTACTCCCCTGAAGCAGCACGATTCCAAACAGAATCATTCCAACGACCACATGGATGGCGTGAAATCCAGTCATCAGAAAGTAAGTCGAAGCGAAAACGTTGCCATAAACCATCGGGTGAGGATCATGAGCATGGAAGTAAGGAGCAATCTGCTCGTCACTTCGCATTGCTTCTAACCGGGAAAGAATCTCGGGATTGATTTCATGATCAACTCCAACGTGCAGCGAAATCTTTTCGGCTCGCACCGCGTCGCGAAGTTCCCCGTAGCTCTTATCAAGTTTCTGATAGGCGGCGACCATTGCCGGATCAAAAGCGGCCTCATCGTCACCGGGCCCCGTTGCCAGCTTGCTTGTCTTTTTGTTGACGTCGTCATCGCCCGGCACGATCGCATTCAGCAAATCAATTCTGGACGAGTCGAACTCGCGGACGAGCTTCGCCAAAGCCTGCTCATCATTCTCGGCAATGTGTCCAGGAACGATGTCGTGGTCGAACTTGCCGTAGTACTCAACGCTCTTAATCCCGAGGAACACAAAGGCTAGCACCATCGTGCCAGCCATGAAGTTCCACGCTTTGCGATAGTTTTTCTCAATCATCGCCTCATGCGAAAGCACGACCAGATAGCTGGAAAGGATCAGCACAAACGTATTGATACCACCCGCCAATACGAGGATGTGCGTGTCCTTCGGATCGCTCGGCCAACCCGGCGAACCGAGCCGCAGCACGATGTAGCTGCCGATGAACGCTGTGAAGAACA
This sequence comes from Planctomycetaceae bacterium, assembly GCA_047611045.1. Lineage (GTDB taxonomy): Bacteria > Planctomycetota > Planctomycetia > Planctomycetales > Planctomycetaceae > JABMPE01. Next base: position 6,398 of record JBLFXD010000322.1, read on the forward strand.
TGATCTCGGTGCCGAGAAAAAGCCACATACACAGCTTTGAATCCGGAATCGCCAACCCCATCTTTAGCGGTGGAGCTGAACTTCCGTGAGAATTTTCTGAGTGCGACATGCCTCAAGTCCTGAAAATCGAGACGCTCTCGACGAGTCAACTAAGTAACCAGATAACGATTTGGAACCAGCAGGCCGAGTCCCAACTTTAAAACGAAGACATCGTGAGCTGCTCCGAAAGTAACCGGTAGTGATCCCACGTCATCGTCAGAAGTACTGTCGGCAGATAAACAATCGAACAAAGCACAAGCTGCTTCGCTCGTTCATTTGATTGATCAAGCAGGAAGCGGACTGAGCTAATCAGGTAAACAACCCCGCCCATCAGGGCGACAGTCAGATAAAGACTGCCGGCCAGATCCTGGTGCCAGACCATCAGGCTGACTGGAATCAGCACACAGGCATAGACAACCCCAACGAATCCAGCGCCGTTCGAGTCGCCACGAACCAACGGCAGCATCCGAAGTCCCGCCGACTCGTAGTCCTTGCGGTAGATCGTTGCAATGGCCAGGAAATGCGGAAACTGCCAGGTGAAGAGCAACAGAAACAGAGCTAATGCTCCGCCATCAAGGCTCCCGCCGGCAGCCGTCCAGCCAAGCACCGGCGGCATCGCACCGGAGACGGCACCGATGACTGTGCACAAGCTCGACACTCTCTTCAACGGCGTATAAGCGGCCACGTAGAGAGCAAGCGTTGCAAAAGCGAGAATGGCTGTCAGCGTATTGACCGCAACCAGCAACCAGCCGATGCCACCAAACATCAGCAAAAGTCCGACCGCGAGGACTTCTGCCGGTCGCACACGGCCACCTGGAACCGGCCGATCGGCCGTTCGTGCCATGCGACGATCAGTATCCTGCTCGTACCACTGATTCAGAAAGCTGCACGAGATCGCGACGCTGGCAATTCCAAAGCATGCACTCATCAGATCGACGGTCGATACAGAACCTTTACAACCAACGAAATAGCCAACAGCAACTGCAACCATCCCCATGACGGCAATACGCGGTTTCGATAACTGCAGATAATCACCAAACCGAGTCAGCGGCATCGCCGCTTCTCGTCCAGACAGTCCAGT
>JBLFXD010000323.1:0-7508 GCA_047611045.1 Planctomycetaceae bacterium
TGCGTCAGCGTCGCTGGAGCTGGAAACATCATTCGGAGTCGGCTCGGCATCGTCCGAAGGAGCCGCATCCTGGTCTTTGGGATCTGTCACGAAAGCCTCGACGCAGTTGGAAAAGGAAGACCGTCTAAATAACGACGAAATGAAAACAAAGAGATGAAGTCGTGCAGACTATGATTCCGGGCGGAGCAGAATCAACAACAGACGGCGATTCATCCGTTGCCGAGGCTCACATCCGGACGGTCCATGCCGGCTTGTTGCGTAATCGAAACATTCGGCATCAGCGGCCAGGTGACAGCCCGCGACCGCAGCCTACTTCAGAAACCCACTCCGTTGCTGACAGTTCTTTGTGACTTCGTCGTTCAAGCTGTCGTCGAGCGCGAGGATTTTTCGCAGATCCGCGTTCAAAGAAGCCTGAACCGGTTCGGACAGTAACTCTCGCTGATACTGCTGCTGCGGCTTGTCCCGGCGAGCGTAAAAGGCGTGCAGCGCCGTCCTAGAAGAGTCAGTGAGGTTTTCAGTGCCGCCGTGCCAGGCGTGAGCATTCATGATCACAACCGTTCCGGCCGGACCGGTGATGATCTCTTCGTCAGGGTGCGGCTCGGACGGATCGTCCATCACGTCCTGCGGCAACTGATTCCAACGATGCGAACCCGGCACGACTCGGATCGGACCATTCTCTTCGGTGAAATCGTCGAGCATCCACACCGAGTTACACACCCAGTAACCACGTTCGTCGGCGATCGCTCCCATGTCGGCGTGAAGTGGCTGACTGGTTCCGTTATGCGGATCCGCCGATCGAGCATTGAGGCTGCTGAGTTTGAACTCTGCTCCCAGCACGAGTTCGAGGTAACTCAGCAGGCGAGGGTCGGCAATGACGCGCTGAAAAACCTCGCCCTTGTTAACGAGATTCGCCAGCCGCCGACTGCCGGTCTCGGTCTTGAACTCCGAACCGGCGGCCGCACCTTCGAGTTCAAACAGACTTTCCGTTGTTCGCTGCAATTTGGCTAGCCAGGCGGAATCGATAAAATCCGGCAGCACGACAAAGCCGTGTTCATCGAGTTCGCGTTTTGCGTGGATCAAATCCGGAAGCGGCATCATCAGTGCTCCACGACAAGCTTGGATGGACAGCCCGACTTTATGCAAACGTCACCTCTCCCGCTTGCGGGAGAGGTCGGCCTCTCAGGGCCGGGTGAGGGTTTCAGCTTTGAGAAAACTCGGCAGTCGATCGAGTTCAGACGTTAAAGCCCCCTCACCCGCGGCTGAGACCGCGACCCCTCCCGCAAGCGGGAGAGGTGACGATGATTTCGATGTGGCACTGTCCAATTAATTAAGCAGGCTCTTCGCCACGACTTCGCGAGCGTCTTCGAAGAACGGTTGCCACTCAATTTCCGGTGTCTCATCGCGAAGGCAATTCCGCACCGCCTGCAACGTGTTGCGAGCCATGTGCGGACACCGGTTACAGGCACACGTTTCGCCGGTCGACGTCATGATGCCGGGCACGGGAATGTACTTGTGCTGCGGAGCTGACTTCTCCAGCGGGTGGATCATGTTGGCTTCGGTGGCGATCAGAAACGTCTGCGGTTCGGCCAGAGACATCACGTGCCGCCGCATGGCTTCGGTGCCGCCGATGAAGTCGCTGAGTTCAAGAATGTTCTGCGGACATTCAGGATGTGCGAGCACCGTGCAGCCATCGTTCTTTCTCTTCGCCGTGAGTAGATCCTGAATACTGAAAACTTCGTGGACCATGCACGAGCCCGGCCACAGGATCATTGGTCGACCGGTTACTTCCGAAAGGTACCGACCAAGATGCTGATCCGGTGCGAAAAGAATTTCTTTGCCTTCGGGAACTCGTTCAACGATCTCACGAGCGTTTCCGCTGGTCACGATCCAGTCGCACAACGACTTCACCGCAGCCGACGTGTTGATGTACGCGACCGTTTCGAAGTCGCGGCCTTCCGCTCGCAGCTCATCCTGAAACTTCTTCAGCGCTTCGGGTTGGCAGCTTTCAGCAAGCGAGCAACCCGCCAGCATGTCGGGAAGGAGAACTCGCTTCTCGCGGTTCAGCATCTTGGCCGTTTCCGCCATGAAGTGAACGCCGCTGAAGAGGATGGTCGACGTCGTTACCGAGGTCGCATCGCGAGCCAGTTTCAAACTGTCGCCAACAAAATCCGCCACGTCCTGGATTTCGCCATCAACGTAGTAATGAGCCAGGATGCTGACGTCCTTGTCACGCTTGAGCTGCTCGATTTCCTCGATCAGAGCAAACGGATCTTCGTCAATTTCGGTCAGAACACCGGGCACACCAACAGACATGACTCAACTCCAGAATCTGGTAGACGAACCACCAGTTGGAAACAGACTTCGGACTTCAACAACGCAAAACGGGGCATCTACCCCGCTGATTCACACATAGATGCGCAGGATTCGCCGTCCGTTCGGGGAAGGTACCCAAAAAAAAATACCGCCGCTACGATCCCTCGCCGCGAGTTGCGAAATCGAACGTCGTCGTCGATCAACATCTTCCTGATTCGCCTGGCGGTAGTTTCTGCTTTCTGAGTCATTCCCGCGCAGGCGGGAAACCAGTCTGAGCCTGTCGATAATGAATCCCGAAGTCGATTTCTCGCGAGACGAGCATTTCCAGCGACTGCTGGCGCGCAAGCCGTGCAGCCTGACGATGATCAATCTCGAAATCGCCCGCGATGCGTATCCTGAACTCGACTTCGCGAGAACGCTCGACTGGTTCGATCAGCGGCGACAGGAACTGGTCGGCCACTTTCGAGGCATGCATAACGAGCACGATCAGCTGGAAGTTCTGGCTCGATCGATTTCGATGGATCACGAAGTGTCAGGTTCGGAAGCGGCCTACCGCACCGCCGACGGCAGCTTCCTCAGCCGAGTCATCGAAACTGGCCAGGGCATCCCCATCAGTCTGTCGCTTCTCTACATGGAAGTCGCTGAGCAGCTCGGCTTGACACTTTCCGGAGTCTCGTCGCCGCTCCATTTCCTGACGATGGCTGAAACGGCGATGGGGAGAATTTTTCTGGATGGTTATTCCGGCGGGCGATTGCTGACCGAAGACGAAACTGTCGACTGGCTTTGCGACCTGACCCAGATGCTCCCTCATCATGTCGAGCGGAGTTTAGAACCAACTGACGACCGAACGATCGTCATCCGGATGCTGAACAACCTGCGGACTCTCTACGCCGGCAACGAAGACTGGTCGTCGGCCTGGACCGTGCAGAACCGACTGGTTGCGATCAGCCCGGCGAGCTACCCACTGCGGCGTGATCTGGCATTGATCGCTTTCAAGGCCCAACATTCATCAACGGCGGCGAGGCTTCTGAAGTCGCTCTTGAATACGTGCCCGGATGAAGACCGAGAGTTCCTGACCAGCCAGCTGGAAGAAGCGCAGCGAGACATCCCTCGCTGGAATTGATCCGGCACCCGGTCGCGACTTACTGAATGAAGGCAGACGACGACCGTGGCTCGAATCCTGATCGTCACTCCTGCTCCGAAAGGCTCTCGCAAGGGAAACCGCATCACGGCGTCGCGCTGGTCAAGACTGCTGAGAACCGGCGGGCACCGCGTCCAGGTCAGTGAAGAATTCACGGGGCAGAGTTGCGACGTGCTCATCGCGTTTCACGCTCGCAAGAGCGCAGCGTCAATTGAACGCTGCGCCCGATCGTCGTCCGACATTCCGATTATCCTCCTCCTGACCGGCACGGATCTCTACGGAGACATCCACAACAACGCATCCGCAGCAGCGTCGCTGGACAAAGCAAGCCGCCTTGTACTGTTGCAAAGCGACGGGATTCACCAGCTCTCCGCGCGTCTGCATTCCAAAGTCCGAGTCATCGTGCAATCGGCAGAGCCACCAGCGGAAGCCCCCCAACCATTGAAACGAGCGTTCGAAGTCTGCGTCTCCGGACATCTCCGTCCTGTGAAGGACCCCTTCCGAGCTGCCTTAGCATCACGCCAACTTTCGATCAACTCAAGAGTCAGGATCACGCACATCGGCTCGGCACTGACTCCAGCGATGAAACGACGAGCCCTCGCCGAGATGGCTCGCAACAATCGCTATCACTGGCGTGGTGAAGTTCCCAACTGGAAAGCTCGTCGCCTGCTTGCTCGCAGTCGGCTACTGGTCCTGTCGTCAAAGATGGAAGGTGGAGCGAACGTCGTCTCAGAAGCCGTCGTCGCGTCAGTACCAGTTCTCGCGTCGAAGATCTCCGGCTCGATCGGGCTGCTCGGAGAAGATTATCCCGGCTACTTCGAGGTCGGCTCAACCAGCCAACTTGCTTCGCTGATGGCACGTTGCGAGCAGGACGGGCAATTCTACGACGCCTTGCGAACTCACATTCAGAATCTCGCTCCACAGTTCACACCGCAGCGCGAACAGGAGTCGCTCCGGCAACTTATCGACGATGTCTGTGCGCAATGATCGTCAGGCGAGAATCTCGTTGATGACGCGACCGTGGACGTCGGTCAGACGGAAGTCGCGGCCCGAGTATCGATACGTCAGCCGGCGATGGTCAAAACCCATCAGATGCAGAATCGTCGCGTGCAGGTCGTGCAGCTCGACTTTGTTTTCCGCAACCGCCATCCCGAAGTCGTCCGTCGAACCGTACGTCATGCCCGGTCGAATTCCTCCGCCAGCCATCCACAGGGTGTAACCATCGATGTGATGGTCGCGGCCGACTTTGTTGGGATTTTTTGAACCGGACTGCGTCGTCGGAGTGCGGCCCATTTCGCCGCCCCAGATGACCAGCGTGTCTTCCAGCATTCCTCGCTGCTTAAGATCGGAAAGTAACGCGGCGATCGGCTGATCTGATTCCTGACAAAGCTGCGTGATGCGAGGCACCAGCGAACCGTGATTGTCCCACGGCTGACCGCCTCCGTGATAAACCTGCACGTAACGCACGCCGCGTTCGGACAGCCGCCGAGCAATCAGCATGTTGCGGCCTTGCACGGTGTCGCCGTAGGCCTCGCGAAGGTGCTGCGGCTCCTGCTGAATATCGAACGCGTCGGTCCCGGCCGTTTGCATTCGGAATGCCAGCTCCATCGTGTGAATTCGGCTGTCGAGTCGTTCATCGCCGGGCCGTAGATTCATGTGCCGACGATTCAGGAACTGCGTCAACGCGACCTGAGCACGCTGCGACCCCGTGCGAATGTCGTTGCGAGTCAGGTTCGGAATCAGTTCTTTGCCGGAAGTTTCCGTGTCGATGTGCGTCCCCTGGTAAATGCCCGGCAGGAACGCACTCGTCCAGTTGGTCGTCTGAGCCGTCGGCAGCCCTTTCGGACAAAGCACCACGAAACCGGGCAGCTCGTCACTTTCATTTCCGAGTCCATACAGCATCCACGAGCCGATCGACGGGCGCGGCAACGTTGAATGCCCGCAATTGGTCAGCAGCAATCCAGGAGTGTGGTTGGCGATTTCGCCCTGCATCGACCGCACAATGCAGAGGTCGTCGACGTGCCGAGCGACGTTTGGAAACAATTCGCTGACCGGCTGTCCGCAGTCGCCGTACTTTCTGAACTTAAAAGGCGACCCGAACAGAACTCCGACACGTTTCCGCTGAGTTTGCTGCAGCTGATCGCTGATCGACTTCGGAAGCGGTTGGCCGCTCAGCCGTTGAACTTCCGGTTTCGGATAAAACGTGTCGAACTGCGACGGTCCTCCGTTCATGAAGAGGTGAATAATTCGCTTCGCTTTGGGCGGATGATGCGGAGCGCTCGCGACCAGCGGCGAAATCGATTTCTCGCGCCGAGCCGGCGCCGCCGAGACTTCGCCGCCATCGGCCAGCAATCCTGACAGAGCCAGTGACCCCAGACCGAGCCCGCTGCATTCAAGCAGCTCGCGCCGCGACCAGCCAGAAGGGGACCTGCTGTGAGATTGTGATCGCATCAGAAAACTCGCTGTCAAAGGACCCTCGAAAAAGCACCGCAATAACCTGATAACACAAACGTCAGTTTTCAAGGACACAGAGTCCTCGGAGAAAGCTCTTACCAGCACTGTGAATTCCGAGCCTTGGATTTCCAGCCTCGTCAACAGAAGTGGCGGGCGAGATCGTAACCTGGACGGCGGGCGAGTTGGTGGTGGAGCACGGTTTCGTGGACCGCATCCCTACGACATTTCGAGGGCCACATTCGCGTTGGTGTTCATTCCTCGGCGTTTCCGCTGACGCTTGCGATGTTCGACGATCTCATTCGCGGGACGTGGACCAAGTCGTCGAAACTTGTGCTAACTCCTGAAACGGTCGGGATCTGCATCCATCTACTTCGATCGGTTCCGAAGCGACGATAATCTTCGTAACTCATTGTTTTCAAATGAATTACCGAAAATTCGCCAACAGCTTACGGCAGCCGTTCGTAGTCTGCTCTGCTTGATTGAGTGAGCAAATCCCGCAATACTGTCGCCCTTGAAATTCTAGGTGGCCAGGATGGCAGCCCGCTCGGACGGATACTTGTGGAGGTGGATCCTTCCCAACTATTCACAGCAGAGAAATGACATCTCATGGCTTTGTCCAAAACGGAACTCGCCCAGTTTCGGAGTCGGCTGTTGTCGATTTCTGGCCGATTACGCGGCGATGTTGACAATATCACCGATGGTGCTTTCGGGCGTGAGGAAGAGTCTCGAAGTCCCACTCACCCCGCTGAACTTGGCTCGGACAATTACGAGCAGGATTTTGCTCTCGACCTGATTCACAACGAACAGGAAACTCTGAAGGAGATCTCTTCAGCCCTGAAGCGAATCACGGACGAAACATTCGGTCTCTGCGAAGGGTGCACCGAAGAGGGCAAAACAGGGCGTAAAGCTCTGATTCCTAAAACCCGCCTGAAGGCTCTTCCGTGGACTCGAAATTGCGTCGAGTGTGAACGGAAACGCGAAGCTCAATACACATGACATCAGTTCCCCGAAATCGCTACGTCTGGTTTTTCCTGCTGGCCATCGTTGGTTTGGCGATCGACCTCGGCTCTAAGTCGTCAGTCTTTGGAAAACTCGGCTACCCCGGTGGACGTAGCGAATGGACTCAGGGATTCTTCGGCGACTGGGGAACCGTTTGTTTCTTCACGAGCATTAACGAAGGTGCTTTGTGGGGGATGGGTCAGGGATACACTTGGCTGTTCGCTTTGCTGAGTATCGTTGCCGTCGCTGGCGTGTCCGTCTGGCTGTTCGTTTACCGAGCGGCTAACAGCTTGTGGCTGACGATTTCCCTTGGCCTGATCATGGCTGGAACTCTGGGGAACCTCTACGACCGGCTCGGCCTGCATGGATGTGTAAGGCCCGATGGTTCAGCCATTTACGGCGTTCGAGACTTCCTGGCATTCACATTTGGGACGTACCAGTACCCGATCTTCAACGGTGCGGATTGCTTCCTCGTCACCGGAGCGGTCATGCTGGCGATTCAGTCATTCAGAGCTGAACAGGTCGGGAATCTGGCTGGCGAGCCACAGGTTAGTGCCGAAACAGCCGTAACGACCTGCAATTCTTCGCTGCAGAGCAACGC
>JBLFXD010000324.1:0-7489 GCA_047611045.1 Planctomycetaceae bacterium
AGGTTGAAGTTCGAGGTACGTCCGGCGTGGACACGATTACTGTGGGCCAGTCCGGGAGTACCCTGACGGTGACCGGCGACGGTTCGACGCTCAATCTTCCAAACGCGATACAGGACTTTGCGAACGGGCTGGAAGAGCTGGTGATCAACGGCGGCAACGGTGCTGACTTGATCACGATTACCGACGTTAACAACGTCGGGTCGATTCTGATTCTGGCCAACGGGCAGAACGGCGACGACACCATCACGGCGGCTGGAGCGATGCTCGGTGTTGCGAACCTTCAGATTGACGGCGGCAATGGCAACGACACGCTGACCGGCTCGGCAGGCAGTGAGACTCTGCGAGGTAGCGCCGGCAACGATTCGCTGAGCGGCGGCGATGGCGACGACACGCTCGTCGGCGGCGACGGCCAGGACGAACTCAACGGCGACGCCGGCATGGACTTGCTTCAAGGAAACGTCGGCAACGACACGCTCGACGGCGGCGACGGTGACGACACTCTTGAGGGCAATGAAGACAGCGACATCATGAGCGGTGCCGACGGCAACGACTCGATCAGTGGCGGCCTCGGCGATGACGTCCTGGACGGAAAGAGTGGCGACGACATCCTGCTCGGCGAAGAGGGTAAGGACATTCTGCTCGGCGGCTCCGGGGATGACACGCTCGACGGCGGTCGAAACCAGGACACGCTTCGAGGCCACAGCGGCAACGACAAACTCCGTGGCGACCACGGAAACGATTCATTGTTTGGCGGGTCGGGCAGCGACACCATCGACGGCGGCGACGGTGAAGACACCATCGACGGCGGCTCTGGTAACGACGGCATCGTCGGTGGCAACGGCAACGACCAGATCAACGGGATGGGTGGTAACGACACAATTCTCGGTGGCGACGGCGACGACGCGATCTCGGGGGGCGCGGCGGCGGACACGTTGCTCGGTCAGGAAGGCGACGATGGCATCAGCGGTAACGGCAGTTCGGACGTGATCGACGGTGGCGAAGGTGTGAACGGGCTCGCAGACGCCGATCCCCTGGTCGACAGAGTTTTCACCTCAGGCATGCCGTTCGAGCTGACGGCTGAGATTCTCGCGAATATTGATGCCAGCAACTGACCGTTGGGTAAGACCGTAGGGGATGTCAAGTGAAACGCAGGCGTCCCGTCTGCCTGTTAACGAATTGGTACGCCGGCGCTGCGCTCGACATACCCGACGTGCTGTGCCCCAAAAAAATCCGCTACTCGTCCATGATCTGCTTTTCTTTGTCGGAAGCAGATGCGTTGATCATGCCTTCGAACTTTTTGGTCAGCGTTTGGACTTCGTCCTTCACGGTGTCTCGCTGATCTTCGGACATTGACTTGTCCTTCTCAGCGTTATCCGCCTGCTTGTTTGCGTCGCGGCGAATGTTGCGGATGGAGACTCGCGAATCCTCAGCGAATTCTTTAGTTCGCGAGACGAGCTGTTGACGACGTTCCCGTGAAAGCGGTGGAACGTTCAGTCGGATAACACGCCCGTCCGACATTGGAGCAAGGCCCACGTCGCTCGATTGAATCGCCTTGACGATTTCATTCATTGTGCCCGCGTCGAATGGCCGGATCAGGATTTGTTGCGGCTCGGGAACGGTGATATTCGCGACTTGCTTGAGTGGCGTCTGGGATCCGTAGTAGTCGATCCGGATTGAGTCGACCAGGCCGGGTGTCGCTCGGCCGGTACGCAGGCCCGTCAACTGATCCGAAAAAACGGTGACTGCTTTTTCCATACGCTCTTCGGCGTCGAGAAGGATTTCGTCAGCGTCCATGATGTATTCCTTACGGGTTTCCGATGTCGAAAGTTGTTGAGTTAGTGGGTCGCGTTTGAATTGTGGCTGGCCGAACCGAGAGGTTCAACGCCGCGAACTGTGAAGATCGAGCTACGTCGCGGGGAGAGGCAAACGCTATCCGACTCGTGTGCCGATTTTTTCGCCAGCGATGACTCGTTCCAGGTTGCCTTCTTTCTGATAGTTGAAGACAACGATGGGAATGTTCTGCTCCATGCAGTGATGCATCGCTTGAGCGTCCATGACCTTCAGGTCCTGCCTCAGAACTTCCTGGAACGAGATGTCCGAGTACTTGACTGCGTGTGGATTCTTTTCCGGATCGTCCGAGTAAATTCCGTCGACTCGCGTTGCCTTGAGCACGACGTCCGCTTCGATTTCTCTGGCACGCAGTGCGGCGGCGGTGTCCGTCGTTACGAACGGGCTGCCTGTGCCCGCTGCCAGAATGACGACTCGTCCCTTCTCAAGATGACGGACGCAGCGTCGGCGGATGAAGGGTTCGGCAACACCTTCCATGCGGATGGCAGTTTGCAGCCGGGTCGGCACACCCGCGTTTTCCAACGCGTCCTGCAGGGCGAGGCCGTTGATACAGGTTGCGAGCATCCCCATGTAGTGAGCGGTCGGCGGGTTGATCGTCGCACTGAAGGCGGCGAAGTCGCGACCTCGCAGAATGTTGCCGCCGCCGCAGACGATGGCAACCTGCACGCCAGTTTCGTGAACGCGGCGGATTTGCTGAGAGACACTCGACACCTCAGCCATCGTGATGCCGGACTCGCCGCTGCGGCAGAAACTGTTGCCGCTGAGTTTCAGCACGACTCGCTTGTAGGCGGCTCCAGAATTCTCGGAAGAAGAGCTTTCCGGCTCAGTCATCGTTCATCTCCGGTGGAAGAATCCGTTCTCGACGCCGTGTTTTGCGTCACCGGTACGAAGATTAGCGACATGATCGACGAAGGCCAGTGACCAACGAAACGAGGGGCAGGAGAACGATGTCCCCTGCCCCTCGAAGTTTTACGCGTCGAAGACGTCAACGGTCACGTTGACCGCTGCCATCAGTTACCCAGCGACCAGCGTGTGAATCCGACAGCTTTGTAGCCGGATTCGGCCAGTGCCTGGCTGACGGTTTTTGAATCGTCTTTGGCGAAGGCCTGATAGGTCAGCACGCCCTGGTCGACGTAGAAGTTTTTCATTCGTCCGTCGACGATCTTGTCAACAATGTTGTCCGGCTTGCCTGAAGCTTTCGCTTCTTCGGTGAGACGAGCCCGTTCGGCATCAACTTCTTCCTGAGACAGGTTGTCCGCATTGCAGAATGCCGGTCCCAAAGCCGTGATGTGCATAGCGACGTCACGCAGCAGGTCGAGGTTTGGTGAGTCGCCTTCGGCTTGGAACAGAGCACCGTTCTTGCCGTCGTGGTGAACGTAGCCGTTGACCGGGCCAGCGACGCGAGCGAGTCGTCCGACGACGATCTTTTCGCGAATCTGGTTGGTCATGTCTTCCCAGATCTCCTGCAACGTTTTGCCTTCAACTTCCGGTGCAGGCTGAGCGAGCAGTTCTTCTGCGGTCGCGGCTCCCGGTCCGTTCAGCAACTGGCTGGCACACTGACGAGAGAATGATCGGAACTCGTCGCTGGAAGCAACCGGAGAGGATTCGCACTGGACTTCGATCATCACGCCTTCGCTGCCGTCATCCTTGAAGGCCATTTCGATCAGACCTTCTGAGGTCTCGTTGTCGGCGCGTTTGATCTGAATCTTCTTGAACTGCTCTCGCAGGATTTCAATGGCTTTCTCTTCGTCGCCGTCGGCTTCCACGAGTGCCTTCTTGCAATCCATCATGGGGAGAGTTGTTTTTTCACGCAGCGCCTTTACGGCGGCGGCTGTTACTGCAGCCATGTCGAATTTCCTTTTGCTGGTTGTTGGATGAAAGGTGGAGAGTGCTGCTCCGAACAGAATCCCTTCCGGTACAGCAGCACGGGAGTATCAGTGGCTGAAGAGCGAGAACGCTGACGACCTCGAGGTCGCAAAGAGACACTCAGAAGTCCGTCAGAGTTCAGACGCCCGCCGCCCGGCTCGTTTACCAGTCGGGCAGCGGACTGAGTCTTCAGCAATCTGGAGTGATTACAGACTTGGAACTGCCTTTGGTTCTTCTTCGACCGCTGCTGCCTTGTCGGCCTGCGGCAGCGTGCCCCGTCCTTCGTTAATGCCGGCGACGAGCTGAGCGAGAATCAGGCGGATCGACCGAATGCTGTCGTCGTTGCCAGGAATTGGCAGGTCGACAGTATCCGGATCCGAATCCGTATCGATCAGAGCGACCACTTTGACGCCCATCAGTCGGCATTCATGGATGCAGTTCTTTTCGGCTTTCGGATCGATCACGACGACCGCTTCTGGAATCCGGTTCATGGTCCGAATGCCTTCGAGGTTGCGTTTGACCTTCTTGAACTCGCGACGCAACGTCGACTGTCGCTTCTTCGAGTATCCGGCCAGTTCTCCGCTTGTCTCGAGCTGTTCCAGCTCTTCCAGCCGCTTGAGTCGGCCGCGAATGGTTCGGAAGTTGGTCAACATTCCGCCGAGCCAGCGTTCTGAGACGTAAGGCATTCCGGTCGCCGCAGCGGCTTCCATGACCGGCTCAGCCGCCTGTCGCTTGGTACCGACAAAAACGATCAGGCTTCCCTGCGAGGCGACCTTTTTCAGGTACTGCTGTGCTCGCATGAGCCCGCGGACTGTTTCTTTAATATCGATGATGTGAATCAGGTTGCGGCGACCATAAATGTATGGGCGCATTTTGGGATTCCATCGACTGGTGCGATGTCCGAAATGGACACCCGCTTCAAGCATTTCCTTCACGTTAATCTTCAGCATCAAATCATCCTTTGCCGTTATCCGGCCGCAACGAATGCGTCGCGTGTTCACACTTCGTCCGGGAGAGAAACCAACGAGGCTTCCGTCCCACTCTCCGTCACCGATTTCGGACAGACGATGCCCGGAAACGGAGCCAGAACCTGAGTGAAAATCTCTGGTACCAGCCAACGAATCCCGCGAGCCCCTGAAAATAAGTGGCTCGGCAACGAAACTCGCCGAAGAAGAGCAGAAGCGTTGTGGTCATCCACGAAAGCGACTTCCGAAAACTCGTCCGTCACGACGACAGACGAATTGCGGCAAATGCTAGCCACATCAATACTTTGCGTCAAACGTCAGTGCCGGCTGCCCAACCGCAAGAAGCCGATGCTGGAAGAGCAGGGGGCCCGACCTTTAGACTCAGCCGCTTCAGGTAAGGTGACGTGGCTGATTCGCCGCCGGTTTGTCCGGCGAAATGGCCGGAACGACAATCTCTATCGACTTCTTCGTCGGAGTTCTGCAATGACCGTTCAACGAATTATTCTGACAGATACTGACTCAGGCGAATTTCTGCAGGCGGGCCGCGTGGACGCTTCTTCGGGAGTCGCTCTGTCAGGATCGGTGGACTGGTCGGTTTCGAAGCGGACCCTCAGTGGCGGCCCGTCAGACGGTGTCGACGTGGTCGATCTGAACAACGGCGAACTCTCGATGTCAATTCTGCCCACCCGGGGCATGGGGCTTTGGCGGGGCGAGTATCACGGGATTCCGATTGGGTGGAATTCTCCGGTTGCCCGACCTGTCCATCCGAGCCTGGTCAATCTGGAAGCTCGCGGCGGCCTCGGTTGGCTCGGCGGCTTCAACGAGCTGATGTGTCGCTGCGGGCTTTCGTTCAACGGTCCTCCGGGAATCGACCGAGTCGTCGACGAGAACGGCAACGTCTCAGAATCCGAGCTGACACTCCACGGAAAGATCGCCAACATCCCGGCGCACCATGTTGCCGTTGAAATCTCCGACGAAGGACCAGGCACCCTCAGCGTCACCGGCGTCGTCGAAGAAACGATGATGTTCGCTCCAGCTTTGCGGTTGACGTCGACGGTTTCGACGGAAGCCGGCTCGAACGGCATCACCGTGACCGATGTCGTCACGAATGTCGGTGGCCAGCCGACCGAACTCCAAATGCTCTATCACACAAACATCGGACGACCGTTCCTGGGCGAAGGATCAAAGTTCGTGGCTCCGATCGCCGAAGTCGCTCCGCGCGACGCGCATTCGGCAAAGGGTCTCGACTCGTTCGATCAATACGGCGGACCCGTCGCCGGCCTGCCCGAGGAAGCATTTTTTTGCGACTTGATCAGCGACCGGAAAGAGCAGACTCAGGTGCTGCTGAGAAATGCCGAAGGCGACCGCGGTCTCAGCCTGAGCTTTTCCACAAAGCAGCTTCCGTGCTTCACACTCTGGAAAAACACTCAGGCCGAAGCGGATGGTTATGTGACCGGTCTTGAACCGGGAACGAATCTGCCGAACCTGAAAACCTTCGAGCGAGAACGCGGTCGAGTCATCACTCTGGCCCCTGGCGAGTCCTATGAAACAAGCTTCGAGCTTCGAGTTCACGACACGCCCGAAGCGATTGCTCAAACAGAAAAGCAAATCCGAGCCCTTCAGACATCCCACCCACGCCGCCACGAAGGCCCCATCGAACGCTTCTCACCGAGCTGACCAACTCTTCGAGTGTGTGAGTTGTTCGAAGGTAGGGTGTGACCAGCGGGCTGAACGAAATTCGCGGTGTGCCCGCGCGGAGATCTGTGAGCAATCATGACGGCGGCGAATTCGGACAGTCGCCCGCGCCGGCACACCAGCCGTTTGATTCGCTTCGCTTATTGCAGCCTGTGAAAAACTCACAGTCGCCGGACATTACCGGTTCTCGCGAGTCACTTTGCGCCGGTGTGTTTGACGAAGAACGCAACAATCGGCGTTGGGTCTTTCAAGGCATGAGGATGATGGCCAATGCCCGGTTTGGAGATCACATTGATGTTCCCGCCGAGAGCTTTGTAACGGGCTTCAATCACGGCTGAGTTCTCTTCGACCGGCACGACGACGTCCGCATCGCCAACGACGTGCAGAATTGGAATCTTCGCGTCGGCGAGAGCCTTCAACTGGTCGACCGGATTTCGGTCGTACGTCAATGCCTGCTCTTCGGTCAGCCCGTACGCTTTCAGGCAGGCCTGCCATGCACCGCCGCCGCCTTTTCCTTTGCCTTTCCCGCCGGGCCAACTCTTGAAGTCGCAGACTGGAGCATCGCCGTAGAGACACGCGACCTTGTCGGGATTCGCAGCGGCCCAGTTGTAAATAATCAACCCGCCGCGACTCATCCCTTCCAGAGCGACCTTCTTCGCAAAGCCGTGCTTCGTCGTCAGGAAGTCGTAAAAGGCGTCCCAATGTTTCACGGCCTGAGGATTCCCGAACAGGTTCCCGACGTCGCAATAGGCAATGTGATATCCGCGCTTGAGCATCTCGACATCGGCCTGGGGCTCATGCCCGAAGAATCTCGCCCGCCAGATCCACGGATTCCCATTCGCCGACTTCTCCGGCGAAACCACAATGCAGGCCCGCTCGCCGACCTTGAAGTCGTGCCGGACGAAGCCCTGCCACTTCGACTCCTGCCCCTTAAACGCCGACTCCGCCTTCGTCGCGCCCGTCAGTGCCGCCGCAGTCAGAACTGCGCACAGGATTGCCGTGGTGAGTTTCCTGGACATGGTGCCCGCCGGGTTGGTCATGTGAATCTTCCATTCGCCAGTGAGGGGTTTGCTGTTTCGAAGTTGCCGCTCGGATGATTCAAACGAATGTTCGCC
>JBLFXD010000325.1:0-7452 GCA_047611045.1 Planctomycetaceae bacterium
TTGATCGGCGGGCTCGACCCGCTCACCAAAGACGACTGCACCGGCGAGGAACCTGACGATGGCTATCCGGTAACGCTTTCAGACTGGATCGAGCAGGACGGCCTGAACTGTCTCAAAGTCAAACTCCGGGGCAACGACCAGAAATGGGACTTTGACCGGATCGTCAACGTCGGTCGACTGGCGGTCGCTCATGGCTGCGAGTGGCTGACCGCTGACTTCAACTGCACGGTGACCGATCCTGACTACGTCAACGAGATTCTTGACCGGCTCCGCAACGAGCATCCGCGGCTGTACGGCATGTTGCTCTACATCGAGCAGCCATTTCCGTACGAGTTGGAACGCGACCGCATCGACGCGCGAAGTATCGCGGCTCGCAAGCCGGTCTTCCTCGACGAAAGCGCTCACGACTGGCAGCACGTCCGGCTCGGCCGAGAACTCGGCTGGTCGGGAGTCGCCCTCAAGACTTGCAAGACTCAGACCGGTGCAATCCTCAGTCTCTGCTGGGCGAAGGCTCACGGCATGCCGTTGATGGTGCAGGATCTGGCAAATCCGATGCTCGCACAGATTTCGCATCTTCGGTTGGCGGCTCACTCGGGCACGATCATGGGCGTCGAGACAAACAGCATGCAGTTCTACCCGGCCGCGTCTTTGCCGGAATCGGCGGTCCATCCCGGCATGTACCGTCGTCAGAATGGCAGCGTTGATCTGACGACACTCGGGCCGACCGGCTTTGGATTCCGAGCGGATGAGATCGTCCGCGAGCTGCCTCCACCGGCAGCGTTTGGCGATTTCAGGTAGGTCAGGCTTTGCCTGACGAAAATTGAGGCAGGCAATGTCAGCAAGCGCTCGCTGATTCCGCCAGGCAGAACCTGACCTACGGAAACTGAGCCATCGCTGTCGCGCGCGGGCAGATTCAAGCGAGCTGTCATCGGCAGAGCCCGCGACACGTTCCTTACTACTGGAATATCCGTCAAAGATTCATCCGGAACAGGCGAAAATGCCGAGAAAGAATCAAGTCCGGCGTTGCCGGTGCGCGCTCACGTCATGGCCACGGCAAGGAACGGACCTACTCCTGCAATGCAGATACGCACCGACCGGAATTCACTCCCAACGTCCTTCTGCTTGTTGAGCAGGTTCCGTACCCTCGCAAAATGGTGCTCGATCGGCCTGATTCTGATCGCGCCGATCGTCGGCACGGACCACATTTGCGCGCAAGGCGTCAAACATGCCGTGCTGCTTCAACCCACGCCGTCGGGCGATCAAATCACGGCGGAAGTCATCGAGACTCGGCGCAAAGAAGTGGCTGAGTCGGCAGACCTCAGTGACGACCTGAAAAAGAAAGCGGAAGATCATTTGACGGTTGCGTCGGAAGGTCTGAAACGAATTTCAGACCTGGCCGCAACGGCTGCTCAGTTCAAAGCTGACACCGACGATGTCCAGCAACGGGTCAGTGATCGAAAGAGTCGGCTGTCTGAATTGCAGACGCTGAAGCCCGGATTGCCCCAGCTGGCTACGTTGCTAGAGCTCGAACAGGAGCGATCGAAGCGTGATGTTCAGTTCACGGAACTGAAGACCGTGCTCGCGCAGATCGAGGCCGAACCAACGGCCAGAGCGATCCGTCGCAAAGAAATTCGCGGACTGCTTCTGTCCGCCGCGACGCGGGCAGCCGAACTTGAGAAGCAATTGATGAGTCCGCCACCGACTGACGAATCCACACTGCTGACTCAGTCACGGCTTTCAGAACTGCGAGTACGGCGTCTTTTGATCGACGCCGAACAGCCCGCACTTGAGAACGAACTCTCCAAATATGATGCTGAAGATGCCGCCGGCTTTGTCCGACTTGAGCGCGACGTCCGGACGCAGGAAGTCGCTTTGGTTGAAGCTGAGTTGAAATTGATCGATGAAGAAATTGCCCGACGTCGCGCGGAACAAAAAAAAGCGGCGTTGAAGCGAGCTGAGGACGAAGCCGTTGATGCGGAACCGTTGCTCCAGAGTGACGCGGACCTCAACGAAGAACTCGCAAAGCGAGCTGTCGCGCTGACGGTGCCAATCGATGAGACGCGGGAAAAGCTGGAGAAAATCAAGATCCAACTCGATGGCGTCCAGAAACAGTTTGCGGAGGTTCAGAAGAAGGTTGACAACATCGGCTTGAGTGACGCAATTGGTGGGCTTTTGCGGCGACAACGCAGTGAATTACCGAACGTGCTCAAACGCCAGGCGAATGTTCGGGATCGACGCGAGCAGATCGAAGATGCTCAGTACGAGCTGTTTGAGGCGGATTTCCAGCGAGCGCATCTGGCCAATCGGGACCCGTTTGTGGACGACATCTTGCGCAAGGCGCAGCCCGACCTGCCGGAAGCGGAAGTCGCAAGGCTTGAGGAAGCAGCGAGACACGTCTTCGATCGTCGTGCTGAGTATCTTGATCAGTTGATCAGAAGCGCGAACACGCACCTGGAAACGCTCTTCGAACTTGACCAGACCGAGCAGTTTTTGATCACTGAAACGAAGCGGTATCTCACTTATATCGACGAACGAGTTCTCTGGATCCGCAGCAACAAGCCTCTTTACTCGAAGCTGGGATTCGATTCCTCTGACGAGAGGCTGGTGGAGTCATCTCGCTGGAACGCGATCGGTGATCGTCTGGCCACAGACGCATTCGAGCATTACGTGGTTTACGCGATCGCACTTTTCGCGTTCTCGGCGCTCATCGTTCTTCGTCCGAAGTTTCGTCGCAGTCTGCACGAAGCCGGAGCCCTCGCGCGGCGAGGAAACTGCACTTCCTTCGAGCCTACGTGGACCGCCACGTGGGGCACCGTTCTGATGGCGATTACCTGGCCAGGCCTACTGTGGTTTCTTGGCAGTCGGCTGGTCAGCGTTTCAAATGGTGCTGACCTGTCACGAGCGATCGGCGTCGGACTCACAGCAACCGCTGTGGGTTTTCTGCCGTTGGATTTGCTTCGCCGGATTTGCCGTGTGGGCGGACTTGCCGACCACCACTTCGACTGGCCGGACTCGACGATCCGTCTGTTTCGCAGCACTCTACCCGGCCTTGGCGTATGCGGTCTGCCGTTGATCTTTGTGACGATGACGCTTTACATGAACGATCCGGAACACGGACTCGACAATCTCGAGCGAACCGGTTTCGTCGCAGCAGCTCTCGTGCTGACCCTCTTTCTGCGGCGAGTGCTGCGGCCTGACACCGGTGTGCTGTGCGAACTCCTGGCGTCACACCCAACCGGCTGGCTCGTCCGAACGAAATGGCTGTGGTACTGGGGCAGCGTTCTCGCGCCCCTTAGTCTCGCTGGCCTGACCATCTCCGGGTTTTACTACACAGCCCAGCAACTCTCGTCGCGATTGTTCGCGACGATCGTACTGGTCCTTGCCCTCCAGTTGGTCCGGGCGTTATTGCAACGGCTCCTGATCGTACAACGCCGCAAACTCAGTATCGAACACGCCAAGGAACGCCGTCTGGAACTGGCGGCTCAAAAGCAAACCGCCGAGCTGGCAGCGGCGGCCATCAAAGCCGCCGAAGACGCGATAGCGCACGATGCCGATGATACAGGCTCTCCAGATTCATCGTCGGCAGAAAGTCCGACGCCATCCGAGACGTCAACAATTCCTACATCGGCTGCTCCGACGGCAATCGTTCCTCCGGAAGAACTCCGTGCCGACGTTGAAGCAAGCACGGAGCAGAGTCGTCGGTTGCTGAGCATCGCGGTGGTCACGACGTCGCTGGTCGGAATCTGGCTGATCTGGGTCGACGCGTTGCCGGCGTTGCGAATTCTCGATCAGTGGCACTTGTGGGCGACGACCGTTGACGTGTCCGCCGAGGATGCTGGCCTTGCCAGTTCGCCAATGCCTGGCATGACGGTCGGTTCGCCGCAGGCCGCATCGACAATGCTGCCGGGCGAGGAGGAAATCGTCACGGTCGTCCGCTACGTCACGCCGAGAGACATCGGGCTCGCACTGTTGCTGGCAATTCTTACATTCGCCTGCGCCCGCAACATTCCCGGTCTGATGGAGATGTGGATTCTGCAGCGCCTGCCGCTGGATCAGTCCGTCCGTTACGCGGTGACAACCTTGACCAGCTACCTGATCATTCTGCTGGGAGTCATTCTCAGTTTTAACGCGATCTCAGTCGGCTGGTCGAAGGTGCAATGGCTGGCGACGGCGCTGACATTCGGACTGGCGTTCGGTCTGCAGGAGATATTCGCGAATTTCGTCGCGGGTTTGATTCTTCTATTCGAACGACCGATCCGCATCGGCGACGTTGTCACCGTCGACGAAGTCTCGGGAGTCGTCTCGCGAATTCGAATTCGGGCGACAACGATCACCAACTGGGACCGCAAGGAGTATGTCATTCCAAATAAGGAATTCATCACCGGCCGAATGCTGAACTGGACGCTGTCCGACAAGATCAATCGAGTGGTCATCAACGTCGGAATCGCCTACGGATCGGACGTCGATAAAGCCAAGCAGCTGCTTCGACAGGTCTGTGTCGATCACCCGCTGACACTGAACGATCCCGGTCCCAACGTGACGTTCGAAGGCTTCGGCGACAACACGCTGAACTTCGTCGTGCGAACCTACCTGCCGGACCTCGACAATCGCCTGTCAGTCATCGACGCCCTCCACACCAACATCGACCGGGTATTCCGAGAGGCAAGCATCGAAATCGCATTCCCACAGCAGGACCTGCACCTGCGATCCGTCGATCCAACCGTTGCCGAAGCCCTTCGCGGCACTCCGCCAGCAGCGGCGTGATTCGTTCGATCTCGCGTCGAGAGACTGGTGGGTTCTGGTGGGCGGGTCTTCTCAATCGAGGACAGCGCGAGTTTCCAGGTTGTACTTTGCGCCGGGTTTCAGAGTCAGGTACTTGTCGGAGTCGGGGGTGGACGACGCCCATTTTGTTGGATCATAGATCAGCACGACGCCTTTCTTTCGTCCGATGACTTCGAACTTATTTTTCCGAACCACGATGGCTGTTGCCTCGTCGATTCCGATGCCGAGCAACGCTTCCCGGTTGATCGTCTTGTCCATTCTCTGGTCTGGATCGGTGAGTACCTCGATCAGCCCGGCCTGACGTTTTCGCGGAATGACGTGCTGATCGATGGCTGAATTCCTGATGAAGCCGAATCCACGTTGATGATCGCCGATCAGGATTCGACTTCCCTTCGTGTCGCCGCGGACGAGGAACGAACCCTGGATCGACGCGCCGGCCGAACTGCCTCCGATGACGCCGCCTCGCCGCAGAACGTTTCGGATCGCGGTCTCGGCAAGAGTTCCCAGGTAGGCATCGGCGATTCGCCATTGCCGGCCTCCGGTGAACCACACCGCGTCCGCTTCCCGGATCGGTGCAACGAAGTCGGCGGTGTCTGCCGTCGCCCGATCGTGCGAATGGACGACGGTCACGTTCGTCATGGCAAGTTCTTCGCGAGCGTACTTTGCCGATCGATGCCCGGCGTAGTCGAATTCGGGATCGACCGACGATGCCGTTGGGATGACGACAAGCTTCGCGTCTTTCCCGCCAGCAAGTTTCACAAAGTGGCGGAACATCGCGCTGTCACGATCGCCGCCGCCGACAATCACGAGCGCCCCTTTCTCAGGACCAGTGGTCTTCTCATTGGCGCTGACGAAGGTCGAAATCACCAGCAGAACAACTGCCGTAGTCGTCGTTCGGAAAACGGGTTGCATATTCAACTCCAACATCCGACCGGGAGATTACAGTTGAGACGGATCGACGACGACGTGCTTCACACTCTGCCGTTTGAATGTGTAGGTGATCTGAACTTTGCCGTCAGACGTCTGGATGACTGCCGGGTAGGAGAATTCGCTTTTGTCCTGATCAAGCGTCAGAACGGGCTTCCACGAGACGCCGTCGTCCGAGATCGCCACGTTCAGAATCGCGCGGCCGGACGGAAACGGTCCGCGGCGGACGGTGTGGTTGTAGACAATCAAGTGCCGACCGTCGGCCAGCGTCAGCGCGTCGGTCCCGGCGTTCGGGTTGGGGAGCTCGGTGGCCGTGACCGGTCCCCATGTCTTGCCGCCGTCTTTCGACCAGCTTTGCACGACGACGCTTTCCTGGCTGCGGCAAAGGATCTGCATGGTTCCATTCGGGTGAGTCAGAATGCTTGGCTGGATCGCGTTGAACTTTGAAGCGTCGTGAATGGGACCGATGACTTCCCACGTCTTGCCGAGGTCACGCGTCACTTCAAAATGAACTTTCCAGCCTTCGTTCTCGGTACTGGTTGGGCAGAGGATCGAGCCATCCTTCAATTGAAGCGGTTTATTCTTCACCGGCCCGAGCAGGTTCTGATTGGCTTTTGGAAGCGCGGCGTTGGTCCCCAGTCGGCGTGTCTTTGACCAGGTCTTGCCGCCATCGTCTGACGTCACCAGAGCTCCCCACCACAGGCGTGGGTTAACGCCTACTTTGTAAAACAGCATCAGCGGTCCGGTCTTCGGCTGAAAGAGAACGGGGTTCCAGCAGGCGTATTCTTTGTCTTCACCCTCAGAGCCGTCCGCCACTTCGACCGGCTTCGTCCATTGGCCGCCAGCCTGACGCGAAACCCAGATGCCAACATCTGGATCACTTTCTCGAGTCCCACCAAACCAGGCCGCGACCAGTCCGATCGGAGTCTCGACGATTGTCGACGCATGGCACTGCGGCGTCTGACGGCCTTCGAGTTCGTAAATCAATCCTGCCGACACAACAGCCCCGTTGCCTGGTTTCGCAACCTCGGGCAGCTTGACTTCGGCAACGGCTGCGGTCGCGGAGAGAAGACCAAGGATGAAGGCTGCGGTGACACATCGAATGACGAAGCATCTCATAGGTAAAAATCCTCGACGGAGACATTTGCGGATGGACCACTGAATTCATTGACCGGCAATGTACATCGAGCGACACCTGTCGCACACTCGACTGAAGCCACGCACTCTAAAACTGCCTGGTTCATCGATTTCAGTTTCTGCGTCGCGTTGGTTTCGCAATGTCATTCCCGCCTGCGGGAGAATGACAGGATTCACTGCTTTCGCCGAACTCGTGAAGTGAAGTTCGCCTCACTCCCGTGGCTCAAAGGCCGACTTTCGAACAGCGAAGTGATCGGAACGCTGCGAACAGTGGAGCATCGCTGGCATCCCCTTTCACCGTGACCAGATCAGCAGCCTCGCCGAAGTCTGCACATCCAACTGCTGCGACATCCCCGCAGGCTGGCCCGCGCACGAGTATGCCTGACGCGGCCGAACCGCACGATTCTGGTGCGTCGTCAATCTTTGATTGACGGTATCTGGTGGGCTTACCCTGGGATGTCAAAAATCTGGTGTTGGAGTCGGTTTTGGTTTGCGCAGCTTTTGTTCCGCTGGGGTGGGAGTCAGATCGTCGCGACGGTTGACGTGGAGGCTCGGTAGGAAGTGCTTCGCGCACCAGGTTCGAAGGTTCTTGATACTGCAGCGGGA
>JBLFXD010000326.1:0-7433 GCA_047611045.1 Planctomycetaceae bacterium
CGGCCAGTGTGACACGCGGCTGCGTCGTTCGCGGACCGTTGGCAGCCGTCAGCGAAAGGCTTGTGACGCGATGCAGCAGCGGAGCCTGGTAGAAAGCGTCGAGGAATGTGCCAAGCTGGCGTGTTCCGGTTGTCGCCTGAAGCGTGACCAGAATTCTGTGACCAACGCCTTCCTCAGAAATCGCTCGAACAGGAACGATCTGAGCTGCGTCAATTCCGGACTTCTTTGCCGTTTCGATCAGCCAGTTTTGATAAAGCGTCGTCGCTACAGCCGGGTCGGGCGGCAAACTTCGATCACGGATCGGATTTAACTCCCGTTGAGCGTGTTCGATCCTGTCAAACTCAAGTTCGCGGTCGCCGACGGCCTGCATCAGTGCCGCGACCTGCGCATCTTTTTCTACGAGCGGCCCAAACACGACTGCGTTAACGGCGTCCTGTCCGGCGCTTAGTCCAACAATGACCGCGAGGGATCCGGCCAGTACTTTTTCGCGATGGTTTTTCAGCATGGTTATTACTTCCGCAAGTTGGCAGCCGCAGCCGTACGGCCGGTGGGCTCCGACGGCTCGTATGTCTGTTGATTGTCTTCCGAGTTTCCCGACAGGCCCGTTTCCAGCAGTCGCGTTTCGATCTGGAAAGTCGATTTGTAAAACCGGTCCTGAAGATTGGGTTCAATGCCATGCGGCGAAAGTTCGTATCGCGTCTGTGAATCAAGCAGTCGCTCATTCAGACTCATGACGTCTCTCTCTTCACGAGCAACGCCCGCCGCGCGGATGACTGGTGCCGTTCCGCCGGCTTCTAATTCAAGCTGCAATCGAGTCAGGTAGACGCGGTCTGTCGATGGAAGATGATCTGCAAACTGAATCAGTTCCTGAGTCCAGTTAACTGCACCGGATTGCCATTCGGAGACGAATGACCGCATTTCGGTAACCGCGTGACCTCGTTCGATCAACTCGCCGAGTTGACGCTCCTGCTGCTGCAAAGCAACGATGCGATCGGCCGCGGCACCGTTCTCTTCGTGCAGCCACCACGCAAACAGACCGACGAGCAGCATGGCTGCGCTCGCCCAGCGAAACACTTTGTTTCGACGTTCGCTTGCCCGATCGACAGGTTGTCGCGGCCTGATGAAGTCGTGTGACGCTTCAGGCGTTACCTGGCCGGCAATCGCTGCGACCGCTCGGAGTTTCTCAAGCGTGTTTATTCCGTCCGATAGTCCGTTGGTAACCGGACACTGAACAATCATCGCAAGTGCTAATCGCAATCCGGACGTGTCGACGTTTGAGTAGACGCGGATCATCTTCACAGCATTGTGCCGGAAAGTTTCCGGCAGTGCCGCAGTCAGTCGACTGCTTGAGGCTGCGATCTGTCGGGCGGCAACATCATCACTCTCGGGCAGCGAAATCGTAATCGAGCTGAGGATTCGCCCGTCGATACTAAGAGAAAGTGTCGCCCGTCCGTCGCCGAGCATTGCATCCAGAACAAACTCGCCGTCGGCCCGCGGACCGAACATTGGAATGGCCAGCTCTGCAGCGACGGCTGACACTAGATTCAAACCTGCGGCTTCGGCAAGGTTAGTCAAAGCCAGCAGTCGCTTGTGGCTGGTCGTCAGGAGCACGACGTCGCGGCTGTCGTCCGATCGAGAAAGCAACGGCACGAAGTCAACGACAACGGAATCGATTGGCTGTGTCAGTTTGCTTTCTGCCTGAAGTCGGACCAGCGAGACTAATTCATCATCGTCAACGTTCGGAAGCTCCAGCAGCCGGGATGTGACATCCCGTCGCGGCACCAGTAGAACGCAGTCTTTAACCGCCAGGCCGGCCGTTTGGAGTTGCTGACCGAGCCATTTCCCCGCACCTTCCGCGTCGACCTGCCAATCGATCTCGTCTGGCCATGCCGACTGGAACTGTTGTTCGATCGGCGTTTCACTGCCGGTTTGCACGACCGTCACGGTCACGCCTGATTCGTTGATGTCGAGTGCAGCCGCCTTCTGCAGTACTGGCGTCGTCATTCGCGAGCCAGCGAATAATCGTCCTCGCCACTGCATGGCAAGCGCTCTGAGATTTTCAATATGCAGGTTCATTTTCAGTTGCCCTCACCACGATTCCACAGGAAGACTTGTCGGAATTCGATCGACAAGTTGCAGAACTCGCGTGCTTTCTCCAGAAGCGTCAAGCAGAAACTCCACAGTCGACGTCATGCGACGTCCGTCGATGTGTCCCACAGAGACTCCTCGGAAAACGTCGCCAGACGTCGTCAGATACGGAGCCAGATTTCGCAATTGCCGAATATCAACCAGCCCTTCGATGTAGAGCCAAGCGAGCGTTCTATGCTGGCGAGCGATCTCTGAGTTACCGCGTGCTCGTTGCTGCCCTGCGACGATTGCGTTCGCCAGAGAATCACTGATTTCCGGCACGGAGAGCAGCACTTCCCGTGAAGCCTCATTGACATTGATCCGTCCCGTAATCACTGCCTCGTCGCTGGTCGTGAGGTGATCGTTCAGCAGCAGAACCATTCTTTCGATGCTCGACGGGTCGTCTGACCACGGACTTTTCAGCATGGTGTCTCGTCGCTCGACGTCAATCCGCACCGTGGTTCCGATCAGATCGACGAGCGACCTCACCGAATAGGCGGCTCGTCGACTTAAATTCAGGCCGCCTTTGATGACGGTCGCCAGATCTTCCATCGCGGCGATTTCGGCCAGTGCCGCATCCCCACTATCCTCGTCTTCTTCGTCATCATCGTCGCCGCCTCTGAGCTGTTGTCGAAGTCGGTCCAGCGCAGACTTCGGTCGCCTTTTCTTGCGTTCCTCGGCTGAATCAGCAGTTGCATCGACGACGGATGCGCTGCCCACTCGCTGCGACTCGGAACCGAACGCGCTTCCGGCCAGCCGCCAGGCGACGATGAATTTCGCGGCGTCGGCTCCCAATGCCGTCTCAGTCTGGTCATATAGACTGGGAAGGTCGGACTGATTGACGTTGATCCGAAACGCTCCGCCAGGTTTTCGATTCGACTCACGGCTGTCGAGAGTCAGGAATTCGGCCCAACCACGATCAAGTCGACCGTCTGCATTGTCGTCAGGCTTACTGTTTCGCCCATCGTTCTCGTTAACGTCCAGCCGACCATTTTGGTTTGTGTCTTCGCCGAACAGAAGCGCCGCCGTCACACCTCGAACGCGAAGCAATTCTTCGACCGATTTCAAACGCTGCTGAGCTGGTCGATACGGATGTGTCTGAGACAAGTACCAGGAGCTTTCGACGCCAAATTCAGACGGTTCGTCATCTTCGTCCATCCAGTCAAGAATCGCATCCGCAATCTGTTCTGTCATCCCCTTCAGAACGAGCAGTCGTTTGCGTGACAGCTTCCGCTTGTGATCTTCGAGCGGCAATGCGTTGAGATTGAGCTTCGACGATTCATCGACGAGCCCGAAGACTGGCTGTGGATCGTTTGGTTGGGGCAGTCGAGGAACAATCGAATAACGACCGATCTGCTGATGAAAGGTCTGCAGAGGCTGATGCCGGAACAGTTGGGGGTTCGATGTTGTCGGCTCGGAATTGCTTTGTTCCCGTCCGTCCAGGAAGTCTGCGACTGCCTCGACACCCGACTCTGCAAGTGCATGCGTCTGAATCTGATCCGACGTGGCTGAAGTGGCTGCGTACTCGGCAATCATCAGTTCTGAGAATGAGTACGCGGAGAAACTCAGCAGCGACACGACTACGAGCACCAGTAGCAAGACTGATCCTCGGCGTCCATGGCGACCGGACGGCTTGTAGACGGCGGCTGAATCCAATTTTGTCGAGCGAGCGTATCGCATTAGAACGATCCTCCCGCCTGCGGCAGCCGTATTACAAAACTTCGAGGTGGCCGGGCTGTATGGTTGAATCGAGTCCTCAAAGAGGGCGAGCGAGCGGTGGCTTCCCCATGAACGATCGACACTTCAACTGCGTGCGGAAGTAAGTGGCTTTCGTGGCTGTTCCACTCCTGATGCCAGCTGGCACCGTCGAAGTATCGCAGATGAATGGCTTCAACGGTTGCATCGATCACGGTCCAGTACGACGTCTGTCTCGTCACCAGATCCTGTCGACGTGCTTTCTGTCCGGCGGACGTCAGGTGAATTCGCGTCAGTCCAAATTCTGCACCGGCGGGTACGATCTGATGATGTTGCAGCTTTGTGTCTGATTCCGCGAACGGAACGCGGCGGTCACGGCCCGAGTTGACGAACCAGACGGTCTGAGCAACCTTCGATGATACGTTGCCACGATGCGGGAACCGCGGATTGTGCGAAGCGGCAGTCAGCAGGATGCAGTCGGATCGGCCGACAAAGTCGATCACCTGTAGATTCTCAGTCGCCGATTCAAGCTGCAGAAACTTCTCGGTGAAATCGGACTCCGCGATGAACTCAGGCTCTTTGAGAAAAGAACCGTTGTCCGCAGTCGAGTCAACAATGGTCGACTCCGGCAGTGACGGGCGGCGACACGTTCTCAGGTCGAACGTCAGGTCTCGCACAATTCCCTGCAGCCGTTTCGACGTTTGAACCTGGCTCTCACTTGAGGAACGTACCTTCCACTGAAGATGCACGGCTCCATAGACCGCCGAGATAACGACCGTACTAAGCGCCAGCGCGACCAGCATTTCCAGCAGTGTGAATCCTGCCCGCGGCAGAACGTTGTTGCGGAGAGAACGGCGAATCATTACGTCGCCCTCCCGGTCAAACCCGCGGGCTGACGAAGCAGCCGAGTTAATGCGAAGTCTGCGGAATTCTGTCCGGCATCACGATGAACGGCGACAGTGACGCGGCGAAGTCGCTCGCTCATAACATCGACCTCAAGCGTCCAGGTCCACCGCCGGTCGTCCGAAAACTCTGCACCGGAGATTGGTCGAAGTTCCTCGACTCCGGCGAGGAGTTCGTCAAGTTTTGACTGGCACCGCAACGTGGCTTCGGTCTGCATCTCACCCCGCAGCCCGGCATTCACACCGTTCGATACGAGTTGACCGAGCGCTGCCAATGCGCCGGCGAGAATGACTGCCGCCAGAAGTACCTCAAGCAGGGTGATGCCGCCCCGGCGATCTGCCGAAGGCCTTGCTGCACGGTTAATGCAGAGTGAATTATAGAGGCTCCGCTTCATCGAGCATCTCCTTCCATACTACGGACACTGCCCGTCAACCGGTCGACGACAATCGAAGCTCGATCGCCACGAGCGTCTCGTAGTCGAATCACCGCATCAGTACCTGTGCCATCCGCACGCAACACAACCAGTGGAGTCGGTTCGCCGAGAGACTCTGTTGATCCATAGTCTGGGGCAGACTCATCAAAACTAATTTCTTCTGGCAGCGTCGTCTTGTTGGAACTGATGATCTGATCAAGCGAGTCGGTAGTGGTCAATGTGTATGCTCGTCCGTTTGGCATCTGTGCAAACGAGACGGTGACTGCTTCGCGGATGGCGAGGACTCGGCTTCTCAACAGGTCATCGCGAAGATCGGCCGCGGCGCGGCTGACTTCCGTTCCTCGTTGCCACCGGGTCAGGGCCGGCATCGCGACAGCGGTCAGCAATGTGACAACAGCCAGCACAAGCAGCATTTCGATCAGCGTAAACGCTGTTCGCTGCGCGCACCGCGATGGCAGCAGCCGGGCTGAAGCCGACTCTGCAGATTCGCGACGTCGTATGGCGAACTGACGAACTCGCATTACGCGTCCCAGTTTCCGATGTCATCGTCAGTGCCGGAAACGCGATCCGGTCCTGGCGATACGACATCAAAACCACCGGGGTTGTTTCGCCCTGGGAACAAATATTCCAAAGTCGATCCCCAGGCGTCGGTCGGTGGTTTTTCGAGATACGGGCCTCTCCAGCGGTTGTCGCGCGCGTTCGGCGACTGCACCAGCGACTTCAGGCCATCACTAACAGGCGGGTAATCTCCGCCGTGGTCGAGTGCGTAAAGTTTCAGCGCCTGTTCGACGCCTCGAACACTGATTCGTGTGGCGTCGGCGTTCGCGTGCTTCTGTCGCCCCAGCAGCTTTGGCACCACCATCGACATGATGGCACCGATAATTGCCAGGACCAGCAGCACTTCGATCAGGGTAAAAGCGTTGCGCCGCTCGTTCGTTTTTCGGACGGTCAATTTAACATTGCGAATCATCAGGAGATTCCTCCAGAACTTTCAAAGACAGGCATCAACAGTGCAACGACCAGAAAGCCGATCACAACGGCCATCACAAGCATCATGCTCGGTTCGAGCAACTTCATGAGAACATCGAGCCGCCGTTTCGTGCGGTGTTCCAGTTTGTCAGCGATGTTGAGCAGCACGGTTTCAAGTCGATTGGACTGTTCACCGACCGAGATGATCTCAAGAATCTCGCGAGGAAATTCGCCACAGGCACGCAGCGGCTCGGCCAGCGACTTGCCCTCGGAGACATTTTCAGCAGCTAGAGAAATTGCAGCGCTCAATACTCGGTTACCTGTCGCGTCCTTCGCGATCTTGAGCGACTTCAACAATGGAACGCCGTTCTTCAGCAGCGTTCCCAGCACGCGGCAAAACCTGGCGATGGCAAGGCTCCGCACAACTCCGCCGATGCCATAAACACGGAGCCGCGCTGTGTCGATCCAGATTCGTGCGGCGTCTGACTGAAGCTGGTGTCTGACGACAAAGACAAGGATGCACGCAGCGATCACCAGCCATGATCCATAAGTACGAAGCATCTCGCTGAAGTCGAGCAGCAGGATCGTGGACGTTGGGAGGTTTCCTTCGGCCCGCATCCGGTCGAAAAGTGGTGCAAAGTTCGGGACGAAAAACACGATCATTCCGGTGACGACAACCGCTCCCGCGATCAGCAGAAACATGGGGTAAGCGAGCGCGCCGAGAACCTGTCCCCGCAGCTCTTCCTGTTTCTCGGTGAAGTCGGCCACGCGTTTCAGCGAGTCTTCCAGGAAGCCGCCTTCTTCACCCGCTCGAACCATGCTGATGCTCAGTTCAGAGAAGGCACCCGGATGGGACTTCATGGCCTCGGCCAGGGGTCGTCCGTCTGCGATCTGCTTTCTGAGATCTTCCAGAGTCGCCTTCAGGACCGGATGAGCCGTCTGCTCGATGAGGATGTCGACCGCTTTCAGAAGCTCGACACCGGATTCCAGCAGGTCCGCCAGCATCTCAAACATTGACGCCAATGCGGCACCGCGAACCTTGCCCGTACGTGTCTGTGATCTCCCCGATGCTTCTGCCACGGAAACTGGCAGGAGAGACTGCTTTGACAACAAGCCCAGAACGTCCTGGCGGCAGTCGGCGGCGAGAACGCCATCGACCAGTCGTCCGTTCATTTCTCTGGCTTTGTAATGGAACTGGGGCATGGTTCTTTGAAGTGCAGGCAAGCTGAAGACGGACCCTCGATACAGAAAGAGCTTCTTTAAGATGCCTCACAATTGAAGACCCGGCGGCAGCGATGAGAGCTGC
>JBLFXD010000327.1:0-7431 GCA_047611045.1 Planctomycetaceae bacterium
CGTCGTTCGGCACGAAGGGCACGCGATGGGAGCGCAGCTTGTCGGTTGCGTCTCGGACTACTACGAGATCAATCATCTCGACATGGCTCAGGGAAGATTCCTCGAGCAGCAGCACGAGATCGACAAGGCCACTGTGTGTGTTGTTGCCGCCGACGTCGCCGTGGAACTGTTTCCGCTGGAAAACCCGATCGGCCAACGACTGCTCATTGACCAGGACTTCTACACGGTGATCGGCGTCACCGAAGGCCGTGAATCATCCGCGTCGATCGGCGGCAGCCTCGCCGGACGTGAATACAACCGCGACATTTACATCCCCGTCACGACCTTCCGCACGCGATTGGGCGACGAGCTGACAACCTCACCGTCCGGCGGCGTCGATCGCGAACTCGTCGAAATCAGCCAGATCACCCTCATGATCGAAGACGTCGAGTCCGTCGAAGAAAGCGCGGCCGTCGCTCGAATTCTTCTCGAGAAGTACCACGTCGAAGATGACTACACGATCGTCGTTCCTAAAGAACTGCTGCGCCAGGCGGAAGTTCTGCGAGCCATGTTCAACGTGCTGCTGGTTCTGATTGCCGGAATCTCGCTGCTCGTCGGCGGCATCGGCATCATGAATATCATGCTGGCAACGGTGACCGAGCGAACTCGCGAGATCGGCGTCCGCCGAGCGTTGGGGGCTCGCCGCAGCGACATCATCACTCAGTTTCTTGCCGAAAGCGTCGTACTGACTGGCACTGGTGGACTGACCGGAGTCGCCTTCGGCTTCCTCTGCGGCCCCGCCGTTTCCGGAGTCCAATACATCCTTCGAGAATTCCTGCCCAAAGTCTGGACGACGCTCCCGCCAGCAATTCAGGATTTGGAACCGCTCGTTGCTCCGTGGTCAGTCGGCGTCGCCTTCTCAATCTCGGTCATCGTCGGCGTTCTGTTCGGCCTGTACCCCGCTCGCCGAGCGGCCCTGATGGATCCGATCGAAGCCCTGCGACACGAATAACGTCTCGACGATTTGCCGCCACTCCCTGCCGCTGTCGTTAAAAGGTTGCTTCCGCCGGTCGAACGGTCAAAGTACGCCCCCTTGAGCAGCGTCGAGCAACTCGTTTGCCGGACAAACTTTCTCTCTCACACCGGACCGATCGGTTTCTGTCGAAATGGCCAACTACCGAGACAAGCGTCCGCAACGCAAGCAATGGCAACGGCAGGCTCCCGTTCTGTTAGACACGTCTCAACGCCCGCTGGACATCATCGACGATCCGTCGTCGCTGCCGACCGTGCAGATTGACACCGACTTTCCGCATCCCAACGTCTTTCGGAAACGCGTTCGCAACATCCCGGCGACCGTGAAGCCCGGCGATCTTGTCTCCATTTTCCACACAGACGGTAGGCATCTTGGTTACGGATATTTCAACCCAACGGCGGGTGTCGGCGTGCGTTTCATCCGGTGGGGATCCGAACCGCCCAACAACGACTTCTGGGACGAACTCCTGAAACGCGCGGTCGCACTTCGTCACGAAACTTTGAAGCTCGGCGAAGCAACGACCGCCTGCCGACTCATCCATGCCGAAGGAGACTTTCTACCGGGGATCGTCGTCGACCGTTACAACGATGTGCTGTCACTCGAAGCGTACTCGCTGGCGATGTTTCAACGAGCCCAATCGATCGCCGAACGACTCGCCGCGATCTGCGACACGGCACACTGGATCGTCAAACCGAGCCCGCAAAGTGAGACTCAAGAAGGATTCTCGGCGCCAGTCATCAGCTCACCCGACCTGCCGCGCACAACAACGATCCATGAATACGGCACGCGGTTCCGCATCAACTTCAACGAGGGTCACAAAACCGGATTCTTCTGCGACCAGCGTGAGAACCGCTTGAAACTCGCAAAGTTCTGTGAAGGAAAATCGGTCGCCGACGTCTGCTGTTACACCGGCGGCTTCGCCATTCAGGCAAAGAAGGCAGGCAACGCCGCCGACGTCATCGGCGTCGAACTCGACGAAAATCCGCTGCAACTTGCAAAGTCCAATGCCAACCTGAATCAAGCGAAGGTCAACTTCGTCCAGGCAGACGCCTTCGCATGGATGCGGGATATGATTCGCAACGATCGCCAGTTCGATGTGCTGGCGCTGGACCCTCCAAAACTGATTCACTCGCGAGAGGAACTGGAAGAAGGCCGCCGAACGCACTTCGATCTCAACCGGCTCGCTCTACAACTCGTTCGCCCCGGCGGAATCATGGTGACGTTTACCTGCGCAGGCCTGTTGACGACCGAAGAGTTCGACAAACTCGTCCGCTCAGCCGCTCGTCAGGCTGGCCCACCCATCCCCGGCACAGAGTCCGAGGAAAACCCGCGAAGACAGCCGCGAGAAGTCCAAATCTTCGACAGAACCGGCGCTTCCGCTGACCATCCCGTCGCCGGCAGTTGCCCTGAATCGGAATACCTGCGAGCGATGTGGCTGCGAGTTCTGTAAACAAACTTCACCGATTCGCCGCGAGCGTCTGCTTACCGCAGAAACCGTCCGCCGTTGATGTCGATCGTTGCTCCGTTCACAAATCGAGCTTCGTCGCTGACCAGAAACCGAACGACTTCGCCCACGTCTTGAGCCGTCCCATTTCGTTTCAGCGGAGTTTCGTCGCGATACTCCTGAAGTCGCTCCGGTTTCGTGAAAATGTCGTGGTGTCGAGTTTCGATGACTCCGGGCATGATCGAGTTCGTGCGAACGTCAGGTGCCAGCTCACGAGCGAGCGTCCGAGTCATCACCTGCAGTCCGCCTTTCGCGATGGCATAAGCTCCTGCCCCGTTCGCTCCGCCGGTCTGCACCGACAACGAAAGGTTGTTGACGATTGCTCCGTGGCCGGACGCTCTCAGGTGAGGGGTCGCGTGTTGCGTCACCAGAAACGCGCTCGTCAGATTGGTCGCCAGAATCTGCTGCCAGAGCTCGATCGAGCAGTCTTCCAGTTTCGCACGTTCAATAGGACTGCCAGCGTTGTTGACAAGAATGTCCAATCGACTCTTTGCGGCGACCAGTCGATCGACGACGTTCGCACACTGTTCCGGGAACGTAAGATCACCCTGAATCAGCATTCCATCGCCACCCGCTTCGACGATGACGTCCAGCGTGGCGCGCGCATCGTCCGCGCTTTCGCGATAGTGAATCCCGACAAACGCTCCCGCCGCCGCCAACGATTCGGCGATCGCACGGCCAATCCCCACTCCAGCCCCAGTCACCAGTGCAGCGCGTCCTGCAAGACTTCCAGCATTCGGTGTCGATGACTCTTCCGCATCCGACATCGGTAACTCCTTGTATGAATTCTTCCGGGCCTTGAAAACGGCATTCATTCCGCCGGCACAGACTTGCCAGGATACTGCCCGGTGATCGATTCCGGACACGCGGCAATGTTGGCCACCGAGCCTGTCGCCACAACTCGACCGCCGGCTGGACCAGCCTCCGGCCCCAGATCGATGATGTGGTCGGCGTGTCGAATGACGTCAAGATTGTGCTCGATCACGACCAGCGAATGCCCAACTGACAGTAGACCATCAAAACACTCCAGAAGCCGAGCAACGTCAGCAGGATGCAGACCTGTCGTCGGCTCATTCATGATCAACAACGATCCGGTTCGGCTGCTGGAGGCCAGACACGCCGCCAGCTTTAACCGTTGCGACTCGCCGCCCGAAAGCGTCGCCAGCGGCTGCCCCAAGGTGAGATAGTCGAGCCCCACGTCTTTGAGTGACCGCAGCCGCTTCTGGATTTTCGGCTGCCCCCTGAAGAACGAAAAAGCTTCGGCAGCCGTCATCGCCAGAACATCGGCGATCGTACGAGCCCTCCATTGCACCTCAAGAATGTGCGGCAGATAGCGAGTCCCGTTGCAGTCAGGACACGTCATCGACACGTCCGCCAGAAACTGCATGTCGATTTCGACGCGGCCCGTACCGTCGCACTTGTTGCATCGGCCGCCCGAGTCCGTGTTGAAGCTGAAGTGCGACGCCGTGAGATTCCGATTACGCGCGTCTTCCGTCTCCGCAAACAACCGGCGAATCTCGTCGAAAACCTTCAGCCACGTCGCCGGATTGCTTCGCCGCGAACCCGCCAACGGTTGATCGTCAATCAGCTCGACGGAACTGACCAGATCCATTCCTTTGAGTTCCGAGAACTCGCCAACATGGTCGATCGAGCATGGTTGTCCCAACTCTCTGCAGACAGCAGGAAAAAGCACATTCTCAATCAACGACGACTTCCCAGCACCGCTGACGCCCGTCACGACGCACAGGGATCCCAGCGGAATATCGACGGAACAGTCTTGAACGTTGTGGCAGGTCGCGTTCCGAAGCTGCAGCCAACCGGTCGCCGATCGACGACTCGACACTGTCTTCTGAGTGTCGTCGGAGCCGACCTGGTTCTCACCCTTAACTCCCGCCAGCCATCGACCCGTCGCAGACTCTTCAACACTAGCCAGCCCGTCAGGATTCCCCGCATAGACAACGTGTCCGCCATCCTGCCCGGCGGCGGGACCAATATCGAGGACATGATCGGCGGCGTTCAGAAATTCAGGCTCGTGCTCCACGACGACGACGGTGTTGCCGCTCTCTCGAATACTCCGGATGATGCTCACAACACGCGAAACGTCTCGCGGATGCAAACCTGCCGACGGCTCGTCAAACACAAACAGTGTGTTGACCAGGTTCGATCCCGCGATCGACGTCATGGCTACTCGTTGAGCCTCGCCGCGCGACAACGAGCCCATTTCGCGATTTATTTGAAGATACCCGAGCCCGGCCGACGTCAGAAACTCCAGACGCTCCACGATGTCCGTTACCAGGTTTGCTCCGACCGATTGAATCTCCGCCGGCGCGTTCAGTTTCGCTCGAAAGAATTCCAGTAGCTCGTCGATCGTCCGAGCCGACAGGTCGCTGATCGATACAGAGCAGCCACCATCTCCGCCAGCACCATTAGAATTGCCAAGTCGAACAGCGAGAGCATCTTGCCTGAGTCGAGTGCCTTCGCACGTTCCGCAACTTTCTACCTGCCGCCATTCAGCAAGAAACTCACGAGTGGTCGTCTGTTGCTTCCTCCGCTCGAGCCGCTCGAACAACCCACGAAGCCCTTCCGAAGCTGAGGCACCAGCCGCTCGCGATGAAGTTCGGCCAAGATAAACTGCCTCTCTCTGCTCGGACGTCAGCGATCGAAACTCGACGTCCAGCGGAACGCCAGCATTCTCTGCAAAGCGGAGCAGTCGCTCGCGTTCCCGTTTCCTGCGATCGCCTCTCAGTGCAACGATGGCTCCCGCACGCAAAGACCGCGACTCGTCCGGAACCATTTTCTTGAAATCCAGTTGTGTGACTCTGCCGGTTCCTCGGCAGTCTGGACACGCTCCCAGCGGGCTTCGAAAGCTAAGCGTTGATGGTTCAGGACTGACAAATTCCCTGCCACATGTTGAACAATCAAAGTTTGAAGAAAACCGCTGCAGCGTCCACGAATCATCATCAAGCAGCGCTGACTCAAACGGGCGACGACTCTTCTCACCTGATCGTTTCTCTGAGTCGACAGGCTCATCAGCAGCCGACGACTGAACGAGCACCACACACCGTCCGCCTGATTCCCGGAATGCTGTTTCCACGGCCTCAACGATTCGCTCTGAACTTGTTTTTCCTGCAACCAGCCGATCGACGATGACGAATGTCTCTTCGCCACCTTGACCAGCCTTTGGCGGCAACTCCTGAATCGACTCGTTTCGTCCCGACAAAACAACATCCGCGCCGTCGCTCGATGAATCAACGACACGTCCTTCGAAAATCACGGCACGAGTAAAACCCGATTCGAGCAAGTCGGTTTGCGTTAGAGCTTGCTCAGTCTTATTCGCCCGGTCATCGCTGCCGCCGTTTCCATAGCTCGCTGGCAATGGAAAACCAATCTGCAACCGAAGACCGAATTTCAACTGATCGATCATCGCCACAACCGAGACGGCTGAATCCTGCTCAACGGGCCGTTCACAATCGGGACAAACAACGGCTCCGACCCGTGAGAACAAAACTCGTAGTAGATCGTCGACCTCTGTAACTGTCGCGATTGTTGATCGACGGCTTGCAGTCTTAGCCGCCGCGTTCTGACGCAAGGCAACAGCAGGTGGAATCCGGGCAATGCTGTCAGCATCCGGCTTCTCCAGACGATCCAGATGACGCCGGGCAGACGATGAGAAACTCTCGATGTATCGACGTTGACCTTCTGCATAAAGAGTTTCAAACGCCAGGCTGCTTTTGCCAGACCCGCTGACTCCGGTAATCACGGTGAGCTTGTTCAACGGAATATTGACGTCGATCGACTTCAGATTGTGGACACGCACCCCTCTCAGCTCGATGTTTGGGGACATCGCCCCTGAGTCACCACCCGTTGAAGCGTTTTCGTCGTGCATGTCCGAAGCGTAGGCAGACCGAGCGAACTCTTCGAGTCAATCCGGCGTCTGTGCCGCGGACGTCAGGCCGCTACCTTCGATTGCGTTTCCCGGCGATGGTCTGAAGAATCTCCCTCCGCCGCTGACAGCGTCGGCGACCAATCCAGCTTGAACTCCAGAATGAACTCGCATTGACGATGAAGACGCTCAGCGGACTCCTGACGATCAACAAACCCGAAGGGATGACATCCCGGCAGACCGTCACCCGTGTCAGCAACGTCCTCCGACAGGCCGGATATGGTCGGCAGATCCGAGTCGGCCACTGCGGCACCCTTGACCCGCTGGCGACCGGTCTGATCGTCATTTGCGTCGGCAGGTCCACGCGCCTCGTACAACTGATTCAAGAGCGGCCGAAAACCTACACCGGCACTTTTCAGCTGGGGTGCGTCACCTCGACTGACGACTGCACCGGCGAAATCTTGAGCGAATACGCTGTCGATCCCGCAATCATTTCGCGTCAGGCAATCGTTGACCTGCTCCCTGAATTCACAGGCGACATTCAACAGGTGCCGCCGAAATTTTCCGCAGTCCACGTCAACGGCCAGCGAGCCTACAAACTTGCCCGGCAAGGTCGCGAAGTAGAGCTGTCAGCTAGACCGGTTCAGATCCACCGCCTGGAACTCACCAATTTCGAGCTGCCGGAATTCGAACTGCAGATTGAGTGCGGATCCGGGACCTACATTCGCTCGCTCGGTCGCGACATCGGCGAGCGGCTCGGCTGCGGCGCCACGATGAAAACTCTCAGCCGGTCAGACATCGGCGAGTTCTCGCTCGATGAAGCAGTCGCCCCGCACGAAGTCACTCCGGAAAACATCGAGTCACTGATCAAGCCGCCGATCAAAGCAGTCGCTCATCTGCCAAGCGTCGAGATCACAGAGCAACAGAAAGCGATGGTTTACGACGGGCGACCAATCGAAGTCGGGACTGTCGAGGAACTGTCCGGCTCTTCACAGATCTCTGAAGACAAATCGGCGAGACTGGTACTCGTTG
>JBLFXD010000328.1:0-7417 GCA_047611045.1 Planctomycetaceae bacterium
AGCATGGCGAGACGCTTTGCTGGATGTGTCCGGCAAGCTCGACCGAACCTTCGGTGGCCCGTCCACAAATCTGGCGGATGCCAACAATGTGCGCCGGACGGTTTACGCGAAAGTCAGCCGCCACGAACTCGACAACCTGCTTCGCCTCTTTGATTTTCCAGACGCGAATATCACCAGTTCAAAACGCAGCGAAACGACGGTGCCTCAGCAGCAGCTCTTTGTTTTGAACAGCCCGTTCATGGTGGAACAGGCCAAGGCATTCTCGGCACGGCTTCACAAGGAAGCACCGGACAGTGATGAGGCTCGAATCCGACGAGGCTTCATGCTTGCCTTTGGCCGGCCGCCCGTTGACGGGGAAGTGAAACTCGGACTGGCTTACCTCAACAGTGAAGCGGATCCGCAGAGCAAGCTGACGCTTTGGGAAAGCTATGCCCAGGTGCTGCTGGGCAGCAACGAATTCATGTACCTCGATTAGCAGGCCGTTCAGAAAGGTAACCCGGCGCGTAAGCGAGGACGGCATCCATGCGAGATACCAGCCTCGCTTACGCGTCGGGTTACTAGGTGTCCTCCGTTCAAACGTCATACGAAAATCAATAATGAATTCAATATCGCAACAACTCGGCATGAGCAGGCGCGAGACTCTTCAGCGCATGGGCACCGGTATGGGTGTGCTCGGTCTGGCCGGACTTCTGGCTTCCGACGGCACGCTCGCAAGCGGTGCTGAATCGGGATCGGCAAGTCCGCTGGCACCGAAAACGTCTCACTTTGCGCCTCGCGCCAAGCACGTAATTCACCTCTTCATGAACGGAGGACCATCCCAGGTCGACACGTTCGATCCAAAGCCAGCGCTGACAAAGTACAACGGACAACGACCGCCATCTGCCGACCTCAAGACGGAACGCAAGACCGGCGGACTGCTCATGTCACCGTTCAAGTTTCAGAAGTATGGTGAGTCCGGGATCGAGGTCAGTGACCTGTTTCCGCATGTCGGGTCCTGCATTGATGACATCTGCGTGATCCGATCAATGCACACCAACATTCCCAACCACGAGCCGTCGCTGCTCATGATGAACAGCGGCGAAACGCAGCCCACCCGGCCAGCGATGGGATCGTGG
The DNA here is from genome assembly GCA_047611045.1 of Planctomycetaceae bacterium. Lineage (GTDB taxonomy): Bacteria > Planctomycetota > Planctomycetia > Planctomycetales > Planctomycetaceae > JABMPE01. The sequence continues at coordinate 1,116 of JBLFXD010000328.1, forward strand.
CTGCTGTACGGTCTCGGCACCGAAAATCAGAACCTGCCGGGTTATGTCGTACTGTGTCCTGGGAAGCCGGTCGTCGGACCTCAGTTGTGGAGTAACAGCTTCCTGCCGGGCATCTTTCAGGGCACGCACATTAATCATGCCCGCAGCGTCGACCCGAAGAAGGTCATTCAGCACATCAGCAACGCTTATCTCACCAGCACTGGCCAGCGGCGCCAACTCGATCTCCTGAAGCAGATGAACGAGTTGCATCTTGAGCGAAGAGGCGGCCAGGACAATCGTCTGGAAGCACGCATCGAGTCGCTCGAAATGGCGTTCCGAATGCAGACCGAGGCTCAGACAGTCTTTGACCTTGCGAAGGAATCAAAGGAGACGCGGGCAGCGTACGGCACTGGCCAGTTCGCCAACGGCTGCCTCGCTGCACGACGTCTGGTGGAAAGCGGCGTCAGAATGGTGCAGGTCTATTACGGCAATGGTCAGCCCTGGGATGACCACGGCGACATCAGGCAGCACGCGAACAAAGCCAAAGATGTCGACCAACCGATCGCCGCACTGATCAACGATCTGAAAGCACGAGACCTGCTGAAGGACACCCTGATCGTCTGGGGCGGCGAGTTCGGCAGAACGCCGGTCGCCGAAAACGGAAACGGTCGTGACCACAACCATCACGGCTTTTCGATGTGGCTCGCGGGTGGCGGCGTCAAGGGCGGCATGACCTACGGTGCCACTGACGAATTCGGTTTCGCAGCGGTCGAGAACAAGGTCCACGTCCACGATCTACACGCAACCATCCTGCACCTGATGGGGCTCGACCATGAGAAACTCACATTCCGCTACAGCGGCCGCGACTTCCGTCTAACCGACGTACACGGCCGCGTAGTCCACGAGCTGTTCGCCTGATGGTAGATCCCCGAGATTGAGTTCATGATGAAGCCGTTACATTTGTTTTTGAGCGTTATCGCGATTGTCGCTGCGGTCGAAAGTTGCAGTGCCGCGGACCCCTCGGTGGGCCGCGCGTTCTTTGACACGCATTGCGTCGATTGTCACGGCGAGGACACGCAGGAAGGCAGGTTCCGCGCGGACACGCTCGGTGGGCAATTCGACACGCCCGAGTCGGCTCTTCGTTGGAGTCGGGTAATTTCGAGACTGGAGGCGGGGGAGATGCCGCCGCAGGGGAATCCTCGTCCGCCAGCGGCTGAGATCCAGAAGTTGCTGCTTTCTGCAAAGCAACATCTTGCCAAAGCGGCTAGGGAAGCTCGTTCCGGCGGCCGTGTACGGATCAGGAGACTCAACCGACTGGAGTATGAGAACACGGTGCGCGATCTGCTGCAGATCGACACGGCCTTGCAGGATCTGCTGCCGGAAGATGACCTGGCGGATGGCTTCAGTAACAACACTGAAGCCCTGAGTATCTCGCCGGTCCACATCCATCAGTACATGGCCGCGGCCGATCGCGCCTTGCAGGATGCAACGGTGCGACAAGTGCGACCCGAGACGAAGACTCATCGTTTCTCGTACAGCGACGAAGCGGAGAAGCCGTTTCATGGGCACGCACACAACAAGCTGCTCTGCAATCTGCGTGGCGAAAACCTCTACTTCTTCGGTCCCACGCACATCGAGGTGCCCGCCTATTTGCGTCAGTTCGCGGCGCTCACAAAACAGACACCGGGGCGATACCGAATCAGGATTACCACCGAAGCACGGGACACGACAGAAAAAGCGGATCTGATCTACAGCGTCTGGCTTGCCGCCGGTGGGAAGCGGCGCGAGTTGCTCGGCTATTTCGACGCCCACTATCAAAACCCGACGTCGATTGAACTGACCCGTTATTTCGAGCGGAACCAGACGATCATTGTCGCCCCTTATCGCATGTCCAAGGTTCGGATCGACGGGGAATACAGCATCTATCTGCCGGACAAGCAGGAGAACGTTCCCAAGGGCTGGCACCACATCAATAATCCCAATCCGCCGATTCCGTCAGTGGGCCCGGCGTTGGTGGTAAAGCCGGTCGAAATCACGGGGCCGATTATCGAAAGCTGGCCGCCACCGGGCCATCGTCTGCTTTACGGCGACGCCCCGCTCGTTCCCGCAGCCGAAGCCGCGAAAGCAGCGAAGGTTCCAGCGTCGATCAGCCGCCCAGTGCGTGGTTACACCGTGTTGAGCGATCCGGTCACCGTTCAACCAGCTCAAGACGACCTCGCCAAAGTGGCCAAAGCACAGCTTTCAAGTTTCATCTCGCGTGCTTTTCGACGCCCGGTTTCCGCCGAGGAAGTCGACGTGTATTTCTCACTCGCGAATGCAAAGCTTGAAAAGGGTGAGTGTTTTGAAGTGGCGCTGAATGCGGCCCATCGAGCCGTCCTGTGTTCGCCCGATTTTCTCTTTCTGGTTCAGGACAAACCAGTGCTCGACGATTTCGAACTGGCGTCACGGCTCTCGTATTTTCTGTGGAGAAGTTCGCCGGACGCCAAATTGCGAGGCCTTGCAGAGAAAGAACAGTTGTCAAAGCCGGATGTCCTGCGTCGAGAAACCAACCGCCTGATTGCTTCGTCCCGCTTTGAGGCGCTGGTTAACGACTTCCTCGATCACTGGTTGAACCTGAGGGAGATAAACGCGACAACGCCGGATCGCGATTTGTTCCCTGAATACTTCACGAGTTACCACAGCGGCACACAGGACGGGCTGCTGCATGATTCGATCGTGAAGGAAACCCGGGCCTTCGTCCGTGATCTGATTGACCGGGATCTCGGGGTAGAACAGCTCGTGAGTTCTCACGACTCGTTTCTCAACCAGCGCCTGGCCGAGCATTACGATCTTCCGCCAATTAAGGGCGCGCAACTTCGCCGCGTGACGCTGCCTGCAGAAAGTGTGCGCGGCGGCCTGCTGACTCAGGCGAGCATTCTCAAAGTGACAGCCAACGGTGCGAACACGTCACCGGTCATTCGCGGTGTGTGGTTACTGGAAAGAATTCTCGGGACTCCAGTTCCACCACCTCCACCGAACGCCGGTTCGATCGAGCCCGACACGCGAGGTGCGACGACGATTCGCGAACAACTGGCGAAACACAAGAACGACGAGTCGTGTGCGATCTGCCACCGAAATATTGATCCGCCCGGTTTCGCGCTGGAGGCGTTCGATCCCATCGGGCGTTATCGCGACTTTTACCGAACGACCGAAACGGGAGAAAAGCTGGACGATCAGCGTGTCTTCTTTGGGTCGCACTATGGGCATGTCAAATATCTGCAGGGCGCGGCCGTGGATGCCAGTTCGACTTTGCCCGACGACACGGCCGTCTCCGATATACGCGAATTCAAGACTCACCTTGCGACGAAGCCGGAGCTAATCGCGCGAAGCTTCGTTTCAAAGCTGGTCACGTTTGCAACCGGCAAGAACATTGAACCCGGTGATCTGCTGGAAGTGGATCTAATCGTCTCACGAGCGAAAGACCGTCAGTATGGAATGCAGTCGCTGATTCATGAGGTCGTCCAGAGCGAGCTGTTTCGGAACAAATGAGTCACCCATGGCGTAAGCTTCCAGGTTGCGTATCCGGATCAATGAAGCTGGAAGCTTACCCCACGGAAAAGAAAGAAAATCCAACATGCACACGCCCCTCCCGCGTCGTACATTCCTGCGAGCTTCCGGCGTCGCCATAGCGCTGCCGTTTCTGGAGTCGATGAACCGAGCGATCGCTGCTCCCGCCACGACAACCGCTCCAGCGACCAAACGCATGGTGTGCATCGGAGTGCCGTTCGGTTTCGACCCGGCGATGTTTGTACCGACGGAATCCGGACCCGATTACGAGCTGTCGTCGCACCTGAAGCATCTGGCCGAATACCGCGACGATTTCACGGTGATCAGCGGCTTGAGCCATCCAAACACCGGCGGCGGTGGACATAAGGCCGAAGCCGTGATGCTCACCGGTGCTCCCTACCCGGACTATTCCCACAATCTGAAGAACACGATCTCGATCGATCAGGAGTTCGCCGCGCACATGCGAGGTCAGACGCGCTACAACAGCTTCGTTCTGAGTACCTATTACGGATCGCTGTCCTACACCAGTAACGGAGTGGCCATCCCTTCGGTCAATCGCCCGTCTGAGATCTTCAAACAACTCTTTCTTGCCACCACTCCGCAACAGGCTGAAGAAGAACTGCGACGGATTGACGATGGTCGCAGCATGCTGGATGTGGTCAGTGTTCAGGCCAAACGGCTCAATGCCCGTATCAGCCAGTCTGATCGAAGTCGCGTGGATGAATACTTCACGTCCGTTCGCGACGTCGAAAAGCAGTTGCAGATGGCGCGCGAGTGGGTCAACCGCCCGAAGCCCGCACCGATTGGAAACGCTCCGCCAGATATCAGCAACAACGCTCTGCAACAGAAAAAGCTGGAGTTGATGTTCGACATGATCCACCTCGCGATGGTCACGGATTCCACACGCGCGGTGACGATCAAGACCTTCGGCATGCATCACGACCTGTCGCATCACGGCAAGGAGCCGAAGAAGCTGGGTGACTGTCAGAAGGTCGAACTCGAACTGATTCGAGCTTATGGCGGGCTGCTGCAGAAACTCAAGACGGCGCAAGAAGGCGACCAGAACCTGCTCGACAACACGATGGTCCTGATGACGAGCAACCTGCGGGACGGCAACACTCACTGGACGCACGACCTGCCGGTGCTGCTCGCCGGTGGCGGCTTCCGTCACGGCCAGCATCTCGAATTCAATCAGCCCTACGTGCAGAGTCTGACCCCGACGGAAGACGAATCCGCACAGGCGAACCAGCAGAAGAAGACCGCTCCGCAGATGGGAGTCAACCAGACACCGCTGTGCAATCTCTTCACGTCGATGCTCCAGCAGGCCGGAGTAGAAACCAGCCGCTTCAGCTCCGGCTCAGGAACACTCACCGGGCTACAGACATAAGACGTGCGAAGAACTCGCAGGGCCGCCACACCAACCGAACGCTTGTCATCGTGCCAACCTGGTCACGACGGTTGAAAAGATGTTGAGTGAACTGCTCGGCGCGGAGTACCGGGATTTTGTTCGGTAGCAGCAAGAGGCCGATCACCCCAGCAGTAATTCCGGAATCGGCGAACCGTGCGCCAACACGGGCATCGGACGTCCGAACGCATCCTCAAAGACTTCGGTCGTTGAAACGCCAAGTTGGCGGTAGATCGTGGCCAGGACATCGTTGAAGTGAACGGGTCGGTCAAGCGGTACGTCGCCGGCGCGAGTGCTTGATCCGACGATGACTCCAGACTTGAGTCCTCCTCCGGCAAGCATTACGGAAAACACTTTGTCCCAGTGATCGCGACCGGCATTGGCGTTGATTCGCGGCGTACGACCGAACTCACCGAAGATTGCGACGAGTGTGGTGTCGAGCAGACCTCGGTCCTGCAGATCGTCGAGCAGCGTGCTGACCGCAAGGTCCATTGGAGGGAGCAGAGTATTCTTCATCAGGCCGAAGTTATCGACATGAGTGTCCCAGTCCTGCCCCTTCACCTGATTCAGCGTGTAGTTGAGCAGCGTAAATGGAACCCCCGCTTCTGCCAGACGCCGAGCAAGAATCGTCTGCTGGCCCCACAGGTGATCTCCGTACTTCGCCCGCGCACCACGAGATTCCTGATTCAGATCGAATGCACGACCGGCGGCATCCGCAGTCAACATGCCAGTGGCTCGCTGGTGAAATCGAGCCGGGTTGCTGGCGACGTCATTTTCGAAACTCGGCTGCATGGTATTCAACAGGGCGAGGCGTTCACGCAGACGAACTGGTTCCAGTTGTGGGTGAAGTCGCAAATTCGGAGGCGCGACGAACGGCTGCTCTGACGTTTCCGGCAGCATTCCGGAATCGAGAGGTTCGTAGGCAGAGCCCAGCAGTCCTGCCGACGCATAATGGACTCGTGTTCCGAGCTGCCCCGAGTGCGGAATTGTCACGTAGGCGGGTAGACCCGGTTCGCGAAGGCCCAGTGTGCGAGCGGCAACGGAACCGATCGAAGGTGATGTTGTGTTTCGGCTTTTGCCCGCGACCGATGCACCCGGCAGGTCCCAGCCGGTCAGCGTCATGTGAATCGCGACCGGGTGGCTCGGTGAGTCAACGTACGCGCTCCGCACGACATTAAACAAGTGAGCGCGCGAGGCGAGCAGCGGCAAGTGCTCCGAAAAATGGACGCCGGGTATGCTCGTGGGGATCGAGTGAAACTCCCCACGGAAGTCACTGGGAGCCAGCGGTTTTGGATCGAAGCTCTCGTAGTGCGATAGTCCACCCTGAAGATAGATGACGATCGCCTGCCGGGCCGGCGCAGAGGAACCGGTT
>JBLFXD010000329.1:0-7402 GCA_047611045.1 Planctomycetaceae bacterium
AATCGGGCATCGCGCTATTTTGCACGCTCACCCCGACAGGCCGCCGAATCAGGTTCGCTTTCGCTATGAACCACCAGCTTTCTATGGCTTCCTTCAGACCCCGCCGTTAGCCGACGACGCCCTTGCCATTCGAATTCTCTTCCCCACGAACAGGGTGAGGCCACTGACAAGCAGTGACTGGGTTTGCCAGCTTCGCTGGGCAAACGAAAAAAGCCCGAGTACAACACCCGGGCTTCTTGACCACAAGATTAGAACTCGGCTTCGCGAGTTTCTAATCCACTGTGGTTACGGCAACGCATCTTTCGTCGTGGTGAACAGGTCGATCGCCGTTGTGCCGACCAGTTTGATCCCGAGGGTCGCCGCGACAAGGATCAGGCTGAGCATAAACAGGTACTCGACCATCGCGTGGCCGGATTCCCTGACGAGAAATCGTCGGACACTCAGCACCATCCTGATCATCGCAAACTCCCGACGTCATTGGTTAAACCGTGTGACGCACTGAGTTGATTTCAGGCAACGTTGTTGCCTTTCGGCAATCCGATGTGGCATCACTGCAACAAACGGCCTGCGACTCAGTATGCTTAGCGAGTCGACGCACCTTCTGTATCGGAATAATTCGGCTGAGGCATAACACCGCAGGAGAATCGCTGAGATGAACTGGCAGCGCATTGGGGCATTGAAGTCCGTGGACGAGTTTCGTCAGTACCTGTCGAGTCAGCAGATCGACCTTCCGCTGGATGACGAACCACTTTCTGCCGCTCAGAATTCGCCGCTCGCCGAACCGATCAAAGTCGGAAATTTCACTGTCGGCAACCGCTGGTGCGTTCACCCGATGGAAGGTTGGGACGCCACTGCGGAAGGACGGCCGAGCGAACTCACGACACGCCGCTGGCGAAACTTCGGTCTTTCCGGCTGCAAGCTGATCTGGGGAGGCGAAGCGTTCGCCGTTCAGGCTGACGGACGAGCGAACCCGAACCAGCTTTTTAACCGTCCGGAGAATGCCGACCCAATGCGCGACTTGCTCGGCACACTGACCAGCGCGCACACCGAACGTTTTGGCGAGTCAGCATTGGACGATCTGCTGGTCGGTCTGCAGCTGACTCATTCCGGCCGTTTCTGCCGACCGAACCGCAAAGGCACGCTTGAACCGCGAATCGTCTATCACCACCCGGTGCTTGATCCAAAGTTCGGCATCGCCGCCGACGACGATTCAGTTGTCTTAACCGACGACGATATCAAGCGGCTGATTGACTCTTACATTGCGGCCGCAAAGCTCGCGCAAAATGCGGGGTTCCAGTTTGTCGACGTGAAACATTGTCACGGGTATCTTGGCCACGAATTCCTGTCGGCATTCACTCGTCCCGGTCCGTACGGCGGAGACTTTGCCGGACGAACACTTTTCATTCGCGAAATCCTGGATGGCATTCACACTGAATGTCCCGGCTTGATGGTCGGCGTCCGACTCTCCGTCTTCGACCGCCCGCCGTACCACCCGGATCCCGAACATGCGACACCCGGAAAACTCGGCCCCGGGATCCCTGACGAACACCCTGTCGCCGACTATCCCGGCTTCGGATGCAGCAAAGACAACCCTCTGGAAATGGATCTGACCGAACCCCTTCGTCTGATCCGCATGCTGCATGACGAGTACGGCGTTGCCATGTTCAACCTCTCAGCAGGCTCGCCCTACTACAACCCGCACATCCAAAGACCGGCCTTCTATCCGCCATCGGACGGCTACCAGCCACCAGAAGACCCGCTGATCGGCTGCGTTCGGCAAATTGAATCCGTGAGGCAACTCAAAGAACTGATCCCGGACATCCCTGTCGTCGGCTCGGCGTGGTCGTACTTCCAGGAGTACCTGCCGCACGTTGCGCAGGCGGCCATCCGAGCCGGATACGCAGACTTCGTCGGAATCGGCCGGCTAGTCCTCAGCTATTGGGACATGCCAGCCGACGTGCTCGAAGGAAAACCGATCCGCACGAAAGCCATCTGCCGAACATTCAGCGACTGCACCACCGCACCCAGAAACGGCATCATCTCCGGCTGCTTCCCGCTCGACGAGACCTACAAAAAGTCACCGGAAGCCGCCGAACTGAAACAGGTCAAAGAACAGGTCCGGCAACGGATTTCTTAGTCGTTCGGGTCAACAACGGACCTCAAGGCTTGCATGACGAACGGCGATTAGCACGCAACAGCATTAGCGTGAACAGCATAATGAACGCGGCAAAAATCCACGGCCAAGCATTATGAGGTTCTCCGACTCCGCCTTCGTTTCGCGGAGGAAAACCAAGACTGATAGGCGTTATGACCATCGATACGAAGCCGATGAAAATGTGCCCAAAGATGTTTCCGTCCGCCCCCTCAGCGTGTGTGAAGCCGAAGAGAAATCATCCTAAGGGAATCGCAAAAATAAACGCGAGGAGAACAGTTACTCCAAGAGTCTTAATCGACATGCCGTCACAGATCTCCTTGAGGAAGCACTCACTCGATCTTACTGCCCCGTGATATAGCGAAGCTGAATCTCGGTGTCTGGCAGACTTTTCTTCAACTCGGCGACGCCTTCCTCGGTGACCGCAGTCCGAGTCACCTTGAGAGCCTTCAGCGAGCTGAGCCCATTCAAAGCGGGCAGCCCGGCATCGGACACCAGTGTCGAGCCGAGATGCAGGAACGACAACTTGCTCATTCCGCTCAGGTGCTTCAGGCAGTCGTCTGAAATCTGCGAGTTGTCCAGGTTCAGCCACTCCATCGCGGTCAGGCCAGCCAGACTTTCGACTCCGGGATCTCCGACATAAGTTCGCCACAGATTAAGGCGTTTGAGTTTCGTCAGCCCCGACAAGTGCGGCATCCCGGCATCGTTGATCGAGTTATTTTCGCTAAGGTCGAGATCTTCCAGCGTTGTCACTTTCGTCAGATGAGCCAGCCCTGCGTTTTCAAACTGGCACTGTGAAATTCGCAGTTTTTTTAGCCGCGGAAACTGGCTCATCATGGCCAGAGCATCGTCACCGACCAGCGTCTTCGCCAGGTACAGTTCTTCCAGCTTGTCGAGGCCCGCGAGTTGCTCAAGGCCAACTTCGCTGATCCAGAGGAAGTCGAGCAGCAGCGCTTTCAAATTTTTCATCTTCGCAACGTGGACCATCCCGTCGTCGTCGACCGACGTTACTCCGCTTTCGCCAGACAGTCGCAGCGCCTTCAGTTCAGGCAACGCAGTGAGCGGTTCCAGTCCGGCGTTCGAAATCGTGCAGCCTCGAAGGTCGACATTCTGCAGCGTCGTGACCTTGCCCACCGTCGCCATGCCCGCGTCAGTCACGGCTGTTTCGTTCAAGAGTACCGATCGAACTCGTCGCAATCCGGCGAGATTCTCCAGCGCGGCATCTCCGACGGTCGTGCCTCGGAAATCAACTTCGATGACCAACCCGTCGCCGTCCTTCTTCAGCTTCGCACCGGCTTCTTCGAGTGCAGAAACGCTGCCAGCATCGTCAGGCTCTGGGGCGACTTTCGGCACGGTCACGGTTTCCGAGGAATCGGTTCCGGGGGTGGAACTTCCTGTCGGAGCTGCGGTGGGTTTGCACCCGGAAATGAGTGAGGCGGCAATTGCCAAGAGAAGAATCGTTTTGAAGCAGCTCATTGAAATGTCCTTTGGCGAGGCTGGCTGGCGAACCAGTGATTTTGACAGAGCAACCTTTATAGCAGCCGAAACTCGAACCATCCATCTGCAGCAGCGTCGCATCGGCGGAGATCCATATTGACACTCATGTCTGCCTCGCGTTCTTCTCCGCCGCATCATTCGCGATTATCGCGGTTTCAAGCAGATGTTCTTTTGCTATCAGGAATAAACGATGAACGGATTCTTTCTTCTCGCACAGGCGGACGGCGCAACGGAAACGGTTGAGCCGAAACCACAAAACATGCTGCAGTCCATGCAGGAATTTGCTCAGGAATTCACCGACCCAGAGAAGCTGGCGGCGTTCGCTGGAAACGTACTCGCGGCAATTGCGATTTATCTTGTCGGGAAAATTGTTGTTCGAATTCTGACTGGTCTGCTCGAAAACGTGATGACCCGAGCAAAGGTCGATGCGACGCTATCGAGCTTCCTTTCGAACATCGCACACTATGTGCTGATCACACTTGTGATTCTGATGGCGCTGCAAAGCCTGGGAGTCGACACAACGTCGGTGGCAGCCATCATGGGTGCCGCGGGGTTGGCTGTCGGATTCGCGCTCCAAAGCTCACTCTCAAACTTCGCGTCCGGTGTGATGATCATTCTGTTTAAGCCGTTTCGAGTCGGAAACTTTATCGAAGCAGCAGGAGTGTCCGGAACCGTCGAGGAGATCAGTATCTTCAGCACGCTGATGAAAACAGGCGACAACAAGCAGATCATCGTGCCGAATGGTTCGATCTACGGCGGCAACATCACGAACTACTCGGCCAAGCCAACCCGGCGCATCGACATGGTCGTTGGCTGTGGCTACAGCGATGACCTGCGTGCCGTAAAAGCCTTCCTCACGATTCTTGTTGAGACTGACGAACGAATTCTCAGGGACCCTGCCCCGGTAGTCGCCGTGTCTGAACTTGGAGACTGCAGCGTCAACTTCGTCGTTCGCCCGTGGGTGAACTCAGCCGATTACTGGGCGGTGCTTTGGGATCTGAATGAACGAGTCAAACTCGGCTTCGACGAACGCGGCTTCAACATTCCCTACCCAACGCAGGACATCCACGTCCACCAGGCCGCGGGTTAGCCCCCAAGTCCTTCGTACGACCGAACCGTAGGGTACCGACAAGCATAGCGCCGGCGTACCAGATCTTTGGCCGCGACAAATCTGTCATGGTACGCCGGCGCTGCGCTTGACATACCCTACAAATTTCCGACAGACAGGGACGGCGCTGCTAAGAAACGTTGACGAGTGGATCGCCCAGAATCTCGAACCTTGGCTGCACGCCCAAGCCTGGTTCTGTCGACGCGGACATGCGGCCGTTGACTCGTTGCGGGGCGCCCGCGGCGTTGCTGACGGTGACGTAGCTGTTGAAATCGGTCGACGTGAAGAGGAACTCGGTCGGCGTGCTGTGAGCCAGGTGGGCGATCGCCGCCGTCGTGATGTCGCCTCCCCAGCTGTCTTCAATCGTCATCGCTATGCCCAGCGAGACACACAAGTCACGAGCCTGTCGCGCTTTGGTCAGACCTCCAAACTTGCTGATCTTAATGTTGACGACGTCGGCGGCTCGGTCGGAATGCAGTTTCAGCAGGGCGTCCATTCCGTCAATCACCTCGTCCATGACGAAGGGATGATCGGTTCGTTCACGGATCGAGAGGCACTCTTCGTAGCTCACGCACGGCTGCTCGATGTAGACATCGACGTCTCTGACACCTCGTACAACTCGAGCGGCTTCGTGCATCAACCAGCCGGTGTTGGCATCGGCGATCAACTTGTCGCCGGGCTGCAGAACCTCGGCCACGGCATGAATTCGGGCGATGTCCTCGTTGGGATCTCCGCCGACCTTTAACTGGAACCGGCGGTAACCTTCTTCCCGGTAGGAAGTGACGTTCTTTGCCATCTCCTCGGGAGGCTGCTGCGAGATCGCGCGGTACAGAACGAAATCGTCTCCCCAACGGCCGCCGAGCAGCGTACACACTGGGACGCCGGCCACCTGACCGAGGATGTCCCAACAGGCGATGTCGATCCCTGACTTGACGTACGGATGCCCCTTCATGGCGGCGTCCATGAGCTGGTTCAACTTGCCGAGTTCCGTCGCATCCTGACCAATCAGATGCGGAGCCAGTTCGGCGATTCCCGCTCGAACTCCAGCCGCGTACGCCGGCAGGTAAAACGGACCGAGCGGGCAGACTTCGCCATGACCAACGACGCCTTCGTCAGTTTCAACGCGAACGATCGTGCTGTCGAAAACGTCGACGGATTTTCCGCCCGACCATTTGTAACTGCCTTCGTGCAACGGAAGTTCGACTCGGTAGGCAGCAATGCGTGTAATCTTCATGGTTCAGCGGCGTCCTGCTTCGACTGCGGAGAATGTCTGACGAACGATGTCCGTCGATACGGCATTCTGTCGCGTGCGAGAGCCGGCGCGAAGTCGCTGAACTGTTCGTCGCCCCGTTTAGAACGGCACAGGGAGCAGCAGGGCGTGATGTTCGAAGAGAACGCCTTTACCGTGCTCGCCGATCAGCGGCGTGAAGAAGAGGATGAAAACGTAGAGTGCCAGCAGCGGCACCGTCAACATTCGGCTCAACCATCGCCAGACGAACCACGACTCGGTTTCTCGATGCGCCGCTCGGTAAACGACCCAACCGGTGAGGACTCGCGCGGGGTAGATCGTCACGATAAAGACGATCGTCACGAGCCACATGGCATCGCTGGGCAGCAGATAAACCTTGGGCAGGTACAGAGGCAGAGCCATCACAAAGACGGTGGCCGTCGCCGTGAACCAGGCCAGCGGAGTTCTTCGATACAACTGCTTAATGGCACGCCGGTCGAACATGTCACGCCATTCGCCGGTCATCGCGAACCGAGCCTGCAGAAACGGTAGCCAGCTGAAGACAACGACAAGGCCAAGCCCGCCGATGATCGAGAGCAGAATAGTGATGCCCCTGTCCGGTCTGGCCTGAGCAAACAGAGCCGTTGGAATTGCCAGCCAGATAAATGCCCCGGCGAAGCCGCGAACTCCCAGCCAGAAGTGATGCCGCAGGCGCAGCCTTAGCAGTATGTCCTGCACCCCGGCCGTCGCGTGAGACATGTAGTCTCCCGAATGCCACCGTTTCATCAGCCAGCGGATGTTCTTGATCGGTCGAAAGAAACAGCTCAGGCTGCCGCCGCGGGCCAGAGCGAGGCAAAGATGCGCCGCAACCACCGCCGCAAAGAAAGGTGCAAACACCGTGAGGAATTTCTCGGCATTCCCGCCCGGATCCAGAAACGCGACGTCGCCCCGCATGGTCGAGATCAGCCGGAGCGGTATCACCCACAGCCAGATGCCCAGCACGATTGATCCAAAACGTGGAGCAACATCCAGCAGCAAAAATGCGTTTCGAAGTTTGCCCGTCCGAGCAACTCGGCCTTCGACTTCCAGCAAGTAACCTAACGCCAGAAAGTTCACGACGGGGATCGCCGCAATGACGGCCAGCAGCAGAATCAGGCTGACGATTCCGAAGCCGGCTCTCACAAACCAGAAGAAAGCCTTAATCGGATGTTTCAGAATCGCCGGGCGAGGCGGCAGACGATACGACGTGACGTCGACTCCGTCGCGTTCTGCAATCAGTTCCGCTGGAGCCTCGGCGAACGAGACTTCCGGGCCGTCGTCATCCGGAGGAAAATCAGGATTGGCAGGTGGAACTGTCTGCAACATTTCAGATTGTGTCACAAATTCGCTCCCGACGGGCCACCGATTCCGACATCAC